>JAAEPA010000966.1 GCA_024222475.1 Gammaproteobacteria bacterium
ATTGATGCCGTTACCCGGTCGATAGTGGTCTGTATCGTGTTACCCCGTTCGACTAGACTTTGATACTCAGGCTTTAAATCTGGCAGTTGGTTGATTTGGGGCCCTAAAGCTTTAAGCCGGGTAAATACTTGGGTAAATTCGGTAATCCGACTTTTAAACCGGTCAATCCAGCCTTGATCCTCAGGGGGCATCGCCACATCTGGCGCGTCTGGCGCGCGGGGGATACCTTCAGGTAGGGCGGCCATTACCGGCGGCGACCTTTGCGCCTAGTCATCATCATGAGTGCGACACCGCCGACCAACATCAAGGGGACGGCTAATTTTTGCAAACCCTCGGTGATGCCGGCGCGGGCGGTGGTCATCATCTCCGGACTGAGCTCGGTTTGAATGCGCACCGTCGGGGCAATGTATGCA
Source organism: Gammaproteobacteria bacterium (assembly GCA_024222475.1). Taxonomy (GTDB): domain Bacteria; phylum Pseudomonadota; class Gammaproteobacteria; order JAAEPA01; family JAAEPA01; genus JAAEPA01. Next base: position 414 of record JAAEPA010000966.1, read on the forward strand.
GCTTCGAGCGGTGGCAACCCTTGTTTTGCTCGCTCGACTTGCATGTCGAGAATTTCCTTTTGCTGCTTGAACTGGATAAACGCCGGCGCGATATCCTTGGCGGCCCCGACCAGTTTGTCGAGCCAGCTGGATTCGGCTTCGGCTTCTGCGGGGGTAATGGGTGGGGTGGCTTGGCCCATCGCGGCGGCGCGTACGTTTAAATCCTGATCAAAGCGGGGAATGTACGTGGATCTACCTAGACCCACCTCCCGGGCTGCAATCTGTTTTGCTTTTGCTATCCATTCGGGATTCTGTCGCTCCATCCATTCGACAAGTTCACGCTTTGCTTTCAGTCGCGCGTTAAAATCCAGGGTTTTAACGACTGACCAGGGGGATGCTTGGCGCGGATAAGGTAAAAAAGGTGAGCGGGCTTTATCCCATGCAATGGCGGGGACATTGTTTTGATCTAGTTGCATTCGATTAACTCCCTAATAACAACGCAGCGGCCCCAACGGCGATAAGGGGCAAAATGGATTTTTGGGCCGGGGCCGGGGCCGGAACGGTGACCGGCAATGGTGGCTCGGTTATGATTTGGGGCACCGGCGCCATTACCGATGGGGGCCTAAACTCGGTCGCAGGGATCGGCGCCGGCGCGGATCTCACCGGGACCTCGGTGATTTTAGGTTTCACTACCACCGGGGGGACTGTGGTGGCTTTGGCTTGCTGGATCTGAGTTGCAAGCTCCTTTTCGGCCTTTTGCTTTTCTTGCTCAAGTTCTAGACGTATTTTCTCGGCGAGTTCGGCGCGTTCGGCTTCAATGAGCTTTTGCGCTGCAATGCGTTCTGCTTCAATCTGTTTTGCGCGTTCGGCTTCAAGACGTACCTTTTCGGCGGCGTCGGCTTTGATGATTGCGGCGTTTTCATTGCGCAGTGATTGCTCAGCGACTTTCTTGGCTAGGTTGGATGCATCAATCGCTTTGCGCACCTTTTCCTGCATGATAGTCAGCCATTTTTTCAAAATTATGAGTTGGCGAAATCGTTCAGCAAATGAAATACTCGAGTTGGACATTGCCAGTTGGTTATAGGTCGTGGTCCATTGGCGCAGATTGAACGGTAGCGGCAAATGTACGCGATTCATTTCCCAATCCAACGAGCGGACCAAATTGACAAGATCCATGGTCGAGTATCCATTGCCGGCCCGAATGCGTTGGTTATGCTCATAATTTGTACCGGGCACAATACCGCTATAACCCACGAACGGCTTGGTTAACCATACATTTTTGTATTTTTTATAGCCGGCCCATTTCATTTTCGAGACAAAAGCCGGAATTTTTTGCGCGTCCAGATTCGGAGCGCCGGCCGCTCCTGATTTCTCGCCGAATATATGGGTTTTTATGTACGCTGGGATGGTCCAATCGCCATGACTACCGATTTTTTTGGCCGCGTATCCCCAAAATGCTTTCTCATTATTTTTATAGGCGCTGGTTCGGATAAATTGAGTCATCCCGTCCTGATCGGGTTGTGATTCATAAGCGCCGGGAAAATTTAGGCCCAAAACGGTTTTGGTCGGTCTATTGTTATAGGTGTGGGTAAACATAAATTCCCCATAAATAGCCCCTTGTAATTTGTTACGGACAATAATCAGAGTATTGAGCATGTCCAGAATATTTCTATAAACCGCCGATGAATACCAATCACGTGGCAAGAAATCCTCCCACGTCTTGCCGCTGGGGTTTTCAGCGGTGGGGACCGCACCCATGGTGGGTGATGCACCCACCGCTTGCGCCGCATCATTGGCAATAGATGACGGGCGATAATAGTAAGCGGCCAATTCCTCAGAGCGGTCATTAACGAACATTAGTTTCTCCCCAACATCATCAAAATAAACGGGGTTGCTGCCATGGCAATGGTAGCTAGATCGGCATTCGGGCGCGGGGTAGGTAATACAGCGGGCGCGATACCGCCGGTTATTTGTTCCTCAAGTTCATAACCTTGGCGGCGCATGTACTCGCTATACATTTCCTGTTCCTTTTGAATCCTGATCTTTAACGCATCCTCAGCGGCTTTGGTTTGGATGCGCGCACCTTCGGCGGCCAGTTCACTTTTCACGATCGTCGTGGCGGCTGTGGTGACATCCGGGCTGTTGGCAATCGCATCGGCGGCATTAATCAGACGTGTTGCGTCATTGTTACCTATGGCCTTGATTAGCGGCGCTTTGGCCTTTTTCAAATACGTGGCCCCTTTTTGAGCCATTGCTACGGCTTTGGCCGATGAAATCGTGCTCCATCCCCCGGTTGTGGTCGCGGTGGCGGTTGTGGTGGCGGTTGTGGTCCCGGCGGCGGCCCCGGCCCCACTCGCTCCGACCGCTCCGACCGCGACTACGGCGGCGGCGGCGATTCCAACAATAATAATTAAGCCCATATGCCGTTGAATCCATGACGAAGGGGGATGCATCTTTTTATAAAACTCGATGCCGGCCACAATTGCGGCGTCCAGTTGGGCCGGGGTCATGATTTCGGGGTCGATCAATCCCTCCCATATCTCTTCTTGGGAAACGATATAGAATCCTTCCGGGGCCGCTTGATTCAACATCATGAGCATAGTTTTTCCCCTAACGGTTATAGTGGACCATTTGATAAGGCATCTTTGGGCGCATACCCATTGGCCAGGGCTCCGTCGGGTCCATACCTATCCAATGACGGTCTACTCTGGTTTGTAGGTAGACGTGAGAATATTGCTGTGGTCCATAACCAATGGCTACAAAGGCGGTGGGGTGAGAAACTGATTCCAAAAGCGCAGCCAAAAGGACTACTTGATCATCGCAGTCCCCTTGGCCATATTCTAGGGTTTTGACCGGGGTGGCTATGGTTTCAACGCCTTGGATATCCCGCACATAACGGATTTGATCCCGGACGAATTGAAATATTCGGTTGGCTTCGGCGCGCCAATTCTTACCCGGAACGCCCCGGATCAAGTCCAGGGCGAGTTCTCGAATCGTTAGATCCTTTTTATACTCATTTACTAACCGCGACATTATCTTGAGGGTCGCGCGTGTTCCCATTGCCCCGTCGGGCAGTGCCATCAGTTGGCTGTTGCTTTGGCTCATCAACACGCGATACGTTCTCGGTCTGTTGAGTTGGCTGCGGTTCCGTTTCCGTGACCATGTCAATCACGGTATTACGCAGCGCAGTGAACCATAACCGGTATGGTTCGACTCGCGGGTCGATTTGTACAAGGTAATTAACGAACGCGGGCTGTGTTATAAATTCTATCGCCCATTGCTCCTGATTATAGTCGTCGGCGGTATCTAATAATACCTCTGCATATACTGTTGGGTCCCTATTTTGCTCGGCTTTGGGCAATAACAGGGTGATTGCTTGCTTGAGGAATATTTGTTGATACATTTGCTCATCTTCCGGGGTTGGATTGGCGGCTTGTTGGGGGGATGTCGTGGTAGTTTCTGATTGGGTCTGGTTGGCTGTAACCCCTGACATTCGGCCAATTTCCGCAATTCGGGCGGCTGAAGGACTTGGGACCGGGGGCACCATGGGCCGCTTTTTCATCCCGTCCAGCTTGGCCAGACTCACCAGATCGGGCAACACCTCTTTAGCGACTGCGGCAAGCATGGTTCCGGTTCCGGCCTCACCGGTCAAGGCTTGCAGACTGCTTTGCAGTTCGAGCATTTTAGTCAACATGTCAATCGGGTCTTGAGTCGGCGCGACTTGCTGGGGGGGGGTTACCAGCTCGCGCATTTGCTGCATCATGGTAAGTAAACCGGTTTGCATGGTGATCGGATCGGCCGGGGCCGGGGCGGGCGGATTACTTTTGGCCACGGCCTCAATCATGGCGCTTTTCATCTGCTCTACCATGAGCTTGGTTTGCTCCATTTGGTTGTTTTGCATATGCCTGACCATATCAAGCACTTGGTCGGGTTTCATTACTTCGGTTTTTTGTGGGAATTTATCCGTTAGACGGCCGCCGATCTTGAGCTTTAGGCGACGATGCATCTTGCCGTTAACGAAAACGCGCACCTCATACAGTCCGGGGCCGTATTCATCGCGCAGGCGGTCATGCAAACCGACCATTTCAGACGGGGTCGCGTCATATAACCACTCATAATCACCGCGCGCAATACGGTAATGCTTGCATTTGATATTGTCTAAATCCTCGCCGGCTTCTTCAAAGATTTGTTTGATTTTCTCTCCGATCTCTAAGTCCTTATCATCGATTGGCAGGCCTACCACTTCTTGATCTATCGTTGTCATTGTATTGCTCTCCTGTTGGTTTTTAATTCACCAATAATTGTGAATCAAGGCCCGTGAAAACGCTAGGCAAAAAAAAGGCCCGGGGGGAACCGGGCCACCTTTTCCTTTAGTACAAACCAAGATCAACTTAGCATATTTTTCGCTGTTATTTCAGTAGCTTTTTCAAGTTTCGCAGGGCCGGCGCGAAAATTCACACAAGCACGGTCATCCGATTGCACTGTAGGGCGCACGGTAATAATAGAGGTTCCCGTATGGCCCAATGCATCCATTGAGGGTATGGCCATCATTTGGGGCGGGTTGCTATAACAATGGAACATTGTTCCGACTATGTTGTTACGGGCTTGGGGGCTTTCATCCAGGACAGCGTGGATACATTGGCCGCATGTTTTATTAGGCATAGGTTGGGTCCTCTTTCCATTGGTTTTGAAGGGGGAATAGGTCTTTATAGTGGAAGCTTTCCCGTGAACGCATGAACACGTGTTCGGTTCGGCAATTTTCAATTGAACATTCACGCAATAGCTCGGCCTTGCCTATCACCATGACTGCAAATTCATCATGCGCAAGCAAATTACGAGCATGGCGAGCTCTCAAGGCTTCAACAACCGCTATCAATAAAATCGTATCCACGGACCCAACTTCAGCCTCTTTCAACATGTGTTTTACTTGACCGACAAATAATCTTGTTTCATTGTCGTTCAGATCAAGAATCATCTGCATGGCTTGACTCCTCAGTTGTTTGCAGATGGGGGGTTGGGGCGAGTTCTTGAGCTCGTTCTTTCTGTTGATCCTTCCAGACTTCATATGTCAATGGATTGCGGTGGCAAAACAGCCGATATCTCCAATGCGGATTATTGAAAGTTAGACGATTGACGGGTATTCCCTTACCGCAATGTCTGCAATAGGCTCGAAAATCTAAGGCAATCTTGGGTCGGTGGGTAATATTAGGGTCTATCGGTTTGCCATGGGTGAGCAATTGCACATTATCAAAATCATAATCGTGCAAACGCCACAAGGTAGCTATCCAATCAAAAAGGCGGTCACGCCACGGGTAATGAAACATGCTTTTTATTCTCCATCTTTAGGGCTTTTTCAGTGCTTGCGACCGCTCAAAGATGGTCAAAGGGGGGAGATTGACAATCTTTGGCCGGCTTTGACGGGATAAACGGGATAAATGGCGGGATATTTCGCGGGATATGGCGGGATACGGCGGGATAGAGCGTCATTGGACAGCAGATCGATCTCTTTTATGGCAATTTAGGCAAAACGTGCCTTCTTCATCGAAGACGGCCAATTGACCATCTTTAAATCTGCGAGCACATCCTTAGCGCCGACAATTTCTTTATCAATCGCGGCGGGATCGTCAAGATACCATCCTCCCTCGCCATCGCATATTGGACACAGAATATTATTCTCGGGATCAAGACAATGACACTTATAATCACCGCAATTGTGTTCAATGCAGCTCGCCCCGTGACACATCCAACAATCCCGCCATAGTGCATCTTTTAAGATCGCATTCATAACCGTGTCACCTCATCAACACTAACAAAAGTTTCTTAGCACTAACAAAAGTTTCTCAGTACTAACAAAAGTTTCTCAGCACTAACTTTGGTTAGCACTAACCAAACTTTGGTTAGTGCTAACCAACTTTGGCCTACTTCTATTAAATTCAAGATATAATGGTCGGTTGGCCCCGTATGGGGCCTTGTTCGTTGATATCTATTATAGGTGATTGTTTGGTTATGTTTTGATCAGTTTCTCCTCGATGGTGGGCGGATTGCGCTGCTCTGGCGCTCATTCCAGCTGGATTCTACAGTTATTGTCAGTGCTCCGAGAAGGCAAAGACCCATGACCAAATTCTGAAAAAAAACTCCTTGGATCAAGACGCTGTTCCCATTCGACTATGCGGGTCGTGATTTCCATTCCTTGACACTGCACACCGATAATGACCGGGTCTGATAGTTCACCATACAGATTCAATTCCCCGGGCTCTGGATCTTTTGAAAGTAAGGTAATGGGGGGGGGACCTTCGGCATCAATGCCGTTTAGTTTGCAATACTTGGCCCAGTCCCCTTCATCGGCGGCGCGGCGGGCGGCCTCTAGTAATTCGGCGGCGTGTTGCTGGTTTTCACTAAAAGCGGTGATCTCGGTTTTAATGCGGCGCAGTTCGCGCCAGACACACACCGGGGGATTGCCGATTTGTTGAAACTGGCGGATGCCCCACATTGATGCCCACGCGCGCACTCGCAAGGCGGCGTCTTCAGCGGAACCACTGTACTTATGGCCTTGGGCCGTGGCTACTCGATCAACCTCATTACCGAAACCATCGATATTTTTGGCAATGTATTTTGCGATATAGGCGGCCGGCGATCCCTTGGACGGGTCGATGCGAATGGCCTTGAACCGGGGCCTTAGATTTTTATCGGTCTTATCTTGGGTGAGATATTGGCGCATGATTTGGCGCACTCGATCGGTTTTGCTTTCTTCCATGAATAGCAACAAATGCCAATGCGGGGTACCGTCATGGTGTGGCTCAGCGATCCGAAAACCATATACCCGGATGCCTTCATAATGGAAGGCGGCGCGCATCTTGGCCCATAGATCATTAAGGTAATCTTGCGCTTGTTCGGGTGAAGTATCGTCATAGTTCGGGTTACCCGATGCCTTGTCCCTATCGCCGGCATGCATGCGGCCAGGGCAAGTAAAGGTATAGAACTCTGCGACATGGCCTTGCTGCTCTGCGATTTGGGCATGCCCATCAATCCGGCACATCAATTCAGCGCGGCGTATTTCGGGGTTGGATACAGTGCGCTCCTGTATTTCCTTGAGTGTGCATTCATCACCCGCGTCTGACGTGCAGATAATGGCCGACATCAAACGGTCATTATGGGTCATGCGCTGCTTGAATAGATCCAGGCCCAGGTCGGATATATATTTGTCAACATGCTCCGACACATCCCGGCGGCGGATCGCGTCATGCTCATATTGCCGGACCACATCGGCGAACAAGCGGCGCTGCCACCACCCAGGGGCACAATAGCGGGCTATTATTGCCGTATCGTGGTCACCTTCGGCGCGGCGGATGCCCACATGTTCAGCATAACCGTGCATTGACTCCAATGAGGCCTTTTCATCATAACAACGCAGGGTTACGCAAATGTTGGCGCACGTCTTGGCCTTGAGCTGTATACCTAATAATTCGTGAACACATCCGGCAAGCGGGCGCATTCGGCCGAAATAGGGCGGATCAAATTCAGAAGGAAGCAGCGCAGAGAAGGGGGAAGCGCGGGGGGGATTCTCGCAGTGTACGGCTAAAGCCATATTGCCGGCCCCGGTCAATTAAAGGCGCGGTATTGGCTCGACTAGGAAGCTATGCTGTTCTTTTGTTGTTTTGTGGCTGGGACGCTTTGACATTAGCTCTACCTTTCAACGGTACTGTCATGGGTTTATAGGTTATTTGCAATCTTGCCGCAATCCACTTCATCGCGACGTTACGAGCACGCATGGCTCGCATCCTCGAGTGAGTAACCATAACGCCTTTTAACAGTCCTTACCACAAAACTTGCATTATTTCACGTGTACTAAATTTTAAAAGACGTGTTTTAAAATTTAGTCGACACTTTTTGGCCAACGTAACAGGTAAACGGCTGCAAACCTACCTGCCTAAAACCATACTAAAAACAGCATGTTATTCTAACATACCCACCTTTAAGGGGATAACCTACCTAACTGTTACACCTGTTTTTTAAAACACGTGTTTCAAAATTTTAAAACACGTCTTTTAAAAATTAGTCAACACGTTTTGAACAAAAAAAATCCATATAGAATCTATATAGATTCTACCGGCACGGGAGAAATGCCCCCCCCATAGCTCATTTTTCCCTTGTTATGGGGAAAATTCCTTACTCAAAGGGAAAGTTTCCTTACTCAAAGGGAAAGTTTCCTTACTCAAACCGCAAGGTCCAATTGGACAATTGAACGTCCAATTGGACGCTACACAGGGAAAATTTCATACATTCTAAATTCTAATTAGAACTTCTATTCTCTAATTAGAACTTCAAAGGACCTCACTATGATAAAATTTTGGCCAGGGGGACCATAGTCACCTAGAGTTGCCTATTTCCATGAGAAAAAGCGCTCGATCGATTGGTTGGTCCCCCTCTCCTATCTACTGCCAAAACTGACAAAAGGCCTTTTGTCAGTGTCTAATTCCCCCACCAGCGGCCCCATAACACAAAACAGTAATCCTGTGTTGCAGCTGCAAAAAAAAAATTGCAGCTGCATTTTTATATCCGCTAAGTACTTGATAAAATTCAATTCGCCTTGGACAGTTGAGCTAAGCAAAAAAAAATGCAGCTGCAAAAAACAATTGCAGCTGCATTTTTTTGTTGCTTAGCCCGTTCTATTTAGCCCGTTCTAAACGGAACGCTCGCCAGGCTCCTTTGAGTAGTTGCGGGTCCGGGTGAAAGTACGCCACCACCGACTCACCCGGGGGGATACTCCCACCCACCATTAAAACATCATCTGGCATTTCCTCTTCAAAATAAACCGTATAAAAATCGCACATTCTAAAGGGGATCTCTGGAAAACCCATTAAGGTGTTGTTCTCTGGCAGAACCTCTTTTTTGCTTCCCATTATCTCGTTCACCCATCCTTTCAAATCCATGATGACATCTCCGTTTATTGCCTGATATCCTTACGCTACGCGAATGTCAGGCAAAAAAAAAGCCCCCTGTCGAGAAACGGGGGGCTTTTTGTGACGTACGGTCGGCTTTAGTGGGTGATCACGCTGAAAGGTAGATGCCCACGTGATCACGGCCATCGCACTGTCAGGAATGGTAGCACAATCCATCACGGTACATAAAGGAACATCCAGAAACACCCTGGCACATCACGGCACATCACGGCACATAGAGGCACAATATGACACTCAAAGGCGACGATATTACCCGTTTACGCAAAATGATGGGGTTGAACATCACTGAGTATTCCCGACTTATCGGGGTCAACGAAGCGACTTATTACCGGTGGATAAAGGACGAATTCACCCCGAATACCCCTACCGCTCGCTTTATTTACGCGGTGGCGTTTATGTATAAAACCCGAATGATTGAGGAATTCCGGGCATTGCTAGACCTCGATACCGAAAATTTAGCCCCGCTTGAACCACTCAAACCGTTCAAAACAAGCGAACGCCTAGCAGAATAAACGGACACGAACAAGTTCGTGTCCGTTTTATTTGGCCTATGCAGAAAAAGCGGAAGTGTGCGAATAGTTACTTCCGTTTTTTGCCTATGCACATCGCGGCAACAAAAGCTAAAGGCAAAAACTCGGACAAAATCGGGCACCTTTTTGCCTTTATGGCCGATTTATTGGCTATGCACATCTAGGCAAATAAAGCTAAGTGCAAAAACTCGGACAAAATCGGGGACCTTTTTGCATTTATGCCCGGTTTCACTTTACCCGACGAAACGCGCAGCTGCTTAAGCACATGCGCGTTTCGTCAAGTTTGGAAATTCCCCAAAAGTCGGCGACTTTCAATACTTGACAAAACGCACCTCCTACAACCCTACAAAACCTGCAAAAGTAGTTTTGCAGGGAATGTCAAGTTTGAAACTTCCCCAAAAATCGGAGACTTTCAACACTTGACAAACCGCGCAGCTGCTTAAGAACGTGCGCGCTACCAGAAAAAACGCGCATGTGCTAAGCACGTGCGCGTTTCTATCCATGAATCAATCTAATGGGAAAGGCCTGAAAATGACCGTTGATGAAGCAATTGAGGTCCTGATAAAACTGAGTCGGGCAGGTAAGGGTAGTAATGAGCTTACAGTGTTCCGACCGTTTGACGATGAGAGTTTAGGGGGATTTGAACCGGCGATTTCAATAATTTGGCCTGATGACGCGCCGAATACTATGCGCATTCAGTGTGATGATTACACGCGGGTTCCTTTTGATGAAGATGATCTCATTTTTGATGAGGATGATCTCATTTTGCCTAAATTGCCATAAAAGAGATCGATTTTAAGGAATGATGCCAGACCGGAACGTTTCTAGGCCTAGAAACGTTCCTGAAAAACGGACTATATCTAGGGCGAGAAATGTTCCGGTAGCGAAAAAAACGCACAAACGCACGAAAAAACGCAATTGCGCATTAAAAAACGCAATTGCGCTTTTTCAGGAACTATTTCTAGGGGTAGATATGATTCCTATTTAGGAACTATTTCTAGGGGTAGATATGATTCCTATTTAGGAATTATTTCTAGGGGTAGATATTTTTCCTATTTAGGAAAAGTTTCTAGGGGTAGATATTTTTCCTATTTAGGAAAAGTTTCTAGGCAAGAAACTTTTCCTGACTCTAAAACCCTAGAATTCTAGGACTTCAGAATCATGAAAAACCAAGGGTTGATGCGGGCTCTAGGACTTTAGGACTTGAAATTACCGGGCTTTCAACAACAACCACAACAATAACACTATGGCCAATAGGACAAGGCCCGCATTGATGCGGCCAGGCCCGGGGAGGGGCTCTAATTCGGTGGGCTCATCATCGATGCCCAGGGTTGGGGTTTCGCCTAAAGTCGGGGGTCGCGCTGGCGCGCGGGGCGCGCGGCCGCGAAGGTGACGCGCCGCGGTACCGCGGGGCCTGCGGACAAAGCGGGGCTCGGTTTCGTCCATTATCACGATAGAAATATCTCACGTTCTCGAGCCCGGCGAGTAACTAGGCCCGGCAAGTCCTTACCGCCGGCCTTGGTCCACCGGCTGAATTCATCGGCTGCGCGCTGCACATCGCCGGCATTAAGGTATTTTAATAAGGTCGATGAAGCAAACGCACCGCAACCCACATTGAAAACAAATGATGTCAGGGCGTCCTTTTGGCGGTTATTTAACGAATAGACTACATTTCGTTGCACACATGCGGCCGCCAAAAGGACATCATTATTAAGCATTTGCTCGGCTTGGGCCTTGGTAATCTGATTTACTGGATCGCCAGTGGCCAAACGATGACCATAGCCTACATGCAAAATCCCGGCGGGGTCCTTATATGGATCCAAACTCAGGCCCTCGAATTCGCGAATCAGGGTTTTGGCGCCGGCTTTGCGGGTGACCAGCAATAACAGCGCACCACCCAATATCCACCATAGATTCATCATTGCCCCCCGGGGCCTAGCAATTCTTGTGGTGTGACTTCCAGGGTATCGAGTAATCGAATCAGGCCCGCGCGATCCTTCGGCGCATAGACAAAACGTCGGGAATGGATATAGACCATGATCGCACCCAGGGCAATGCCCACCCAGGGCGCACCCCGGCGGGTCACACCGTCATAGATGAAATACCCCCCCATAGCCATACCTAGAAAATCGATGGGTTGGTAGGGATCACCGATCCCCAACCATCCGGCGCGTAGTTCCTGTTTTAATAATTCATTCATTACGCCGCTATGCGAAAATTAGCATTTGTCAGTGTTATATCATCAAGATTCGTATTATTTTCAACGTAGAGTTCCAGCGTATCGTTGCGCTCTATTCTTTCCAACCATGTCAAACTCACTGTACGCATGACCGTTGAAAACAAGGTTACTATGGTTTCCCCGGTGGTATCGATGCCATTTTTAAATACTCTAATCGTGATATTGGTTCCTGTCGGAACTGTGCCTACTGCAAACGTTGCGGTAAAGTCGATTAATACTGTTAGCTGATCGGTTCCGGTATAAACCACACGGCTTGTTCCGGCGGGTCCGGCCATGAAATTTTCGGCATCCACTAGGGTCCAGGTCCCGGCGATTGGAACTGGCGTATTCAGCGCACTAATTACCGATGCCGTAGCATTACCTATCAATTGCGACATCGCAAAATATTGAGCACTCAATAATGCTGCGAGTTCGGTCAGTTTTAAACCCGTTTCACCGCTATTCAACGCGCGGCATGCGATACGTAAATTTTGGGGACAAATAACAGCGGGCATTACCCGGCACCCTCATACAGTCTAAACACCGATCCGATATCAATAGCGGCCTCTCCCGGTGTGTTTCCAATTGCGGTAACAACCCCGACATCGGTCACGTCTGCAATGGGTGAAGAAAATATAAACCCCCCATATCCACTGGCGACCAATGACGCGCCGGATACTGTCATCAATTGCGCAAACCCTACCGGGTCAGCCAATGCAACCGCCGGTTTGCGCCATGAAAACGTGCCGAATACTTCCGTTGTAACTCCGGTTTCCAAGGTCAAAAACGCGGACGTGGTACAGGTCGGCCCACCGGATAAACAGGCCGTCATTTTACGCTGGAAAGCGAATCGGGACTGTACCGCGTTATTTTGCGTTAACGCGACCAATTCCTGATCATTGGTAAAGTTCGTTAAAATGATCTCGAACTCTAGCCGGTATGCATTTGCGGCATTAATGCTTAAATTATCAAAATTAACGCTCGATACCGGGGCCGTAGTTACAACCCGGCGCAATAACGATAACCCGGCCGCACTAGGAAACGTCAAAGGCATTAGGTTGTACCCTCGATAAGAATTACTGTTAAATCAGCCGTAAGTGCAATACCCCAAACCGACGAAACCGGCGGGGTAATCGGTTCATAATTGCCACCGCTTAAAATCTGTACCCCGGTACTTAAACTTGCCGGTCTGTCGAATGTAACAAAGATTGTGCTTGCGCTAGTGTTCTGGATAATTAAATAACTGCGTCGCTGATTACTGGCCAGTAACTGTTGCGCGGTCAGTCCAACGGTCGCGGCCAGATTAACAAAACGGGCCTGTCTTATAACCGGTCTAGCTTTCTCTACCCCTACCGGTACGGTATCGACCACTCCACCGGTTTGTTCCCTAAATTGGCGGCCAGGCCTGGCGATTTGTGGGCCTTTAGGGGCGGGCGCACCCGGGGCGGATACATCGATATAACGATCGGAAAATTCCGGTTCATAGGCTACGTCACGCGGCCCGGTAGGCCATGATCTGGCATTTTGGTAAGGTTGGTTAAATGGCACAATTCGCCGCTTTTTCATGGCTTATCCCTCAAACCATCGTCGTGACCGGGCCATAATTACGGTAACCGATAAATGACAATCTCAGATTATAGGTTAACGCCGCGTCAAAATTGACGACCACACCGCGCATGGTCGCATTTCTTGCGAAACGATAGGCCGGATTGATCAAAAATGGCACTCTTCCGGTTCCGAAAACGTTACTGATCGGCTGGGGCTCGGAAAACACCTGATACGCTGATCCGGTATCGATCAGCTCCAAGGTCATTAATGGCAAAATCCTCGAAGCATTGGTTTGTGCTGCATTGGCGACATCAGCAAAATAGGTTGCTTTGGTCCAGATAAAATCCGAATTGGCTTCAATGTTAAAGCTATCGGTAGCGGTGGCCGCTGGCGCTACCGCGTCAAAGGTTAGAGAATAACTGTAGAAAGCGCGCAGGTCGCGAACGTGCGCACCTTGCTTAAGACCCGGGGGCGCTGTGAGTTGGCCCATATTTCTGTTGTGCATTTTACTACCCCTTATTTGGCGCGTAGTTAAACCATCCTTGGTATCGATTCCATCCATGGCATCGATTTATTTACTGACTCAGGCGATACATGAAACCACCCAGGATCACACCGATTCTTGAATCGGCGGTGATGGGTACCAACCCATTTGCAAAGCGCAGGGTTACACTAAAATTTTGCGTGGGGATTAATCTATACGGCACAACCTCATAGATTGGGCCGCCGAATGTCGCATAGTCGATGATGTTAGATACTGCGGCGTCGGTAGTGGCGACCGCATCGCTGCCACGAATCCACCAACGCGGGGGGAATTTGCCGATGGGCGCATCCACCACGTATTCCTTGGAACCGATGAATAGTCGCAGATGCCCGGATTGACTCAGGTTATAAACATCATTCCAATTTGACGCGATTTCAGCGGCGGCGGTACGCCCTGGCACTGCGGCCGGATAAAAGGCGACTTGTATTGAGGTAACAGCGAATTCTTTGGGTGCTGGCAGACTACCGGCAATTTCTAGGTTGGTATCGTCCAGGGTTTTACCGGCTTGTCCTTGCGGGACTTGGAAAAATATAAGTTCGTTTACTCCACCAAGGGGGTAGATTTGATAGTCATATAGGGGGGACCATAATGCTTCAACCGCACCGGCGCGATTGACATCATATTTTTTCATTTGGCCCAGTTTAAACGGCGTAAGACCTCTTTCTTGCATGATTCTATCCTCATTCGATCAGTCAATTTAGAATCACGCGCCGCTTTATGCGTGGTTTTAGGCCAAGAATGTCACGCGCCGTTTTATGCGTGGTTAGCGGCCAAGTTGTGGGGGAAAGCTATTCGTATACGCCTACCCCCATTCCCATTAAATCGCCTTCAACATCGGTTTCATAATAAGACATATTGTCGTCGTTCATGCCCATCGGAGTTAACGGCGAACCATAGGGTACTTGCCCCATGTTATTGTTGTCGTTGGTGTCATATTGGGGGCTCACAATCTCCCCGGCGTTGTAATAACCCATGCCTTCGATATATTCGCCCAGGAATTGGGCGGCTTGCGGGACTGTGGTCTGGATGGTTTCGCGTAGAGCGGTATGCATCACCACCGTTAAGGCACCGGTGGACAGCTGCGCGGCGGTGGCCGGTTTCATAAAGTTACCCGCCAGCCAACCCAAGCCCAAGGCCCCGACGCCTTTTACCACGTGGCGCAATTGGCCGGTTTTCAGGTTCGCCGGTAGCGGCAACATGCCCCACGCAAAATCTAATCCCAAGGCTCCGACACCACCCTGTAAAGCAGGCATGAGCTGCTTATTCATAATGCTTTGCATGGTCATTCGGGGAGCTGGATTACTTCGGCGTCTAGGCACGGCGCGGGCGGCGGGTTTGCGCCGGCTATTCTGCACAACATGAGTTTTCATCGCCGGGCGAGCCGTCGGATTGCGCCGCCGGGTCTTACGGGTGGTTTTGGTCCCGCTTCTGCGGCGTTTGTTAAATGCCACCAGTTTTCGGGTTGCAGCTTTTTGAGCTGGGGATCGCGCTTTCTTTCGCATTTTGGGCCTCTTTCTTGGGTTGATTAACAATAGCTCGGTCATTGGTC
>JAAEPA010000967.1 GCA_024222475.1 Gammaproteobacteria bacterium
ATTGAATAGGTCTACAGCAGTATCACCCTCTGTATAAGTCGGGTTGGTTGCCGTTGCGCTGACGGTTGGCGCATCGTTGACATTATTAACAGTTACAGAGAAGTTGAGAATGGTGCCGTCAGAATTAACGATGACTTCATAAATACCGTCTCCATTATCATCCGTTGGCAGTTCAAAATCCGGCGCACTAAGAAAATACAGCGTTGCAGTTGGTGACAGAGGATTGCCACCAAAGCCAAATAAGGCAGCATCGGCACCGCCGACAATTTGATAAACATGCACGTCTCCATCGTCACCACTAACCGATGTAACAATTTGCGTATTTTCTGCAATAGAGGCTGACTGGTCGAATGTTGGCGTCACAGTCAAAGTGACACTGGCGGCGTTACTGGTCTCGCCTGAGACGTCTTTGATGGTGTAATTGAAACTGTCGCTGACCGTATTGGAACCATCGTGGGTGTAAGTAACGGTGCCATCGCCATTAACAAGCAGGCTCCCATTAGCAGGGGCCGAAGTGATCACAATGGAATTAAGATCCAGTGCGTTGTCAGGATCACTGTCATTATTTGCCAGGTCAATAGTGACCACATCACCTTCATAGACTGTGGCCGAATCGTTGACAGCATTCGGCGCGTCGTTGGCATCAGTAACCGTCGCCGAGATCGTCTGCACATCGGTGCCGCCATTGCCGTCATCGGCGGTAACTTCAACAACGTAGACGTTGTCGGTGTCGCTGTCGGTCGGGTTCTCGAAATCGGGAGCGGCATCAAAAGTAAGCACACCATTGATGTCGATGCTGAACAGTGCCTGATCGGCTCCGCCGCTGATGCTGAAGGTCGGTGTATCGAGATCTGCATCGGTCGCGGTAACGGTTGTCACCGCGGTGGTGTTTTCGGTGACGTTGATAGCAGCAGTTGCACCGCCGCCGTCGCTGGTGATCACAGGCGCATCGTTTGCTACCTCAGTCACGCGAAAGTTCGCGTCACCTCCCACATCGTTGCCGTTCTTGTCGTTGTGGTTTCCATCGCCGTAGCCACTGGTACCATCGTATTTCCAGAAGATCTTGTCGCTACCGGCACCGACTTCGACCTGGATCACGTAAGTGGTGTTGTCGTCCAGGTCGACATCGGCAAAGTCGAAGTCGTGCCACTGGAAGGTGCTGGTCAGACTCGAAGACGAGATCACGCCGCTACCGAGGACCGTGCCGTTCCAGGCGTCCCGCAGCGAAACCGTGATGTCGACTGTTGGTGAGCCGATGTCCCTCAGCTGGAGGCTGAACTGGTTCACGGTGTACGTGCCACCGCCGCTGGTGTGCTTGAAGGACTGCCCCGCGTCCTCGCCATCCTTGAGTTCCCATTCGCCATTTCCTCCCTCGTAAGAGGTGTGGACGGTCGTGCCGAGCAGCCCCGACCACTCCTGTTGAGCCTCCACACTGACGGCTAAATCGGCCTCGATGTCACCCACCTGGTATTCCAGCTCCCAGTCGCCGCCGAGTGCGGCATTACCGGTCAGGTCATCAGAGGCAGCCACATCGGCACCGGTCAAGCGGCCAAGGGCATCGACCATTGCCTGGCCATCGCTAGAGGCAGCGAGATTGCAGCCGTAGATCAAGAAATCACCATCCTCGCTGAAGACTTTACCCCAGCCATTGATCGTACTGGAATTGGCAAGCAGTGAATCGAAATTCAGCGTCCCACCACCAAGCTGTATGGCGCCCTCACTACCATGGGAAACAAGATGAACCGCATCTAGATCTTGGTAGCCGTCTAGGGCTTGAGTGAGCTGGGAGATTCCATCTTGACTGGCATCGAGCAGCACCACGTCGATAGTCCGCTCTTCCTCTGACTGGGCCAGAATGTCGTCGATCAGTTGCTGATAGTCGGGCGTGGCGGTGTCTACCAATACCAGTTCATGTCGCTGGGCTTCGGTGGGCTTCGGTGGGTCCTCACCATGAGTGACAGGATTTACCCCATCCTCGTCAGATACCGGGCCGGCCTTGGCATCATTCTCTGGATTGCGGTTGAGGGTTTCAGGGGTTCGTGCCGACTCTACTGCCGCTGCAGCATCATTCAAAATAGTGGCAAGTGGATCATCTGTGCCGGGTGCATCCAGGGCGCCGCCAAACACGTCCGCCGAGAACAACACACGGGGTTCTAGGGCCTCGATGAGGGGGGCCGAACGTTTTTTTTTCTGTCGCTGCTTCTTGCCCACGTAATTCGGCCTCCTTGCGTATTATAAAAAGGACACCAGACTTCCCTCGTCTGGTTCTACGATTTGCTCCGTAGTTGGTTATCGGCAATAAGGATTGGAATATTAAGGAATACAATTGCTGAAAGCGGGCGAATAGGTGATGGGTGCCATAATTTGAAGATTTAGACTGAAGGCGCTGTGGAACAAAATTAAGGGTACACCTTACGGGGGTCTAACGAGCGTCTCAAAGTATGCTCCACAGCGCACTGATCCTGGAGTTACTGCAGTACTAACACTCCGCATAGGCGCAGGCGTTTACTCCCCAGCTGCGAGCGCCGTGCGAGTTGGATCGCCCTTATCTTCCACTGATTCTGCGGCCGTTACTGGTGCCGCCGGCGCTTCGGCAGGTAGGAAACCAAGCCGGCAGCGCAGCCCGCCTGGTATGGTGTAATCCGGGTTGGACAGGCTCAGGCGAACCCCGAAGGTGCCACTCGCGGCGTCCGCCACCCGGTCGACCCGGGTCACCGTTGCCAGGTGTATGTTGTGGCTCGAAACGACGGGGGTCACCTCGGCCTGCATACCGGGGGTGATGCGACCCAGGTATTTCACCGGCACGATGACTTCCACGTGCAGCGGATCCAACTGGGCCACCCTCAGGATCGGGTCTTCGTCTACATACTCGCCAACGGATTTAAACCGCTCCATCACCACTCCCTGCACTGGGCTGCGGATGGTGCGCCTTGCCAGGGTTGCAGCGGCACTACCGTATTCCAATCCGGCGATGCGTTTGTTGTCTTTTTCCTGACGCACCTGCAACTGGGCGATGCGAGTCTCGGTCTTCAATCGATCCATGTCATATTCAGAGAGGGAGGATTTTTGAAACAGGACCTGGTTACGCTTCTGGGTCCGCCGCTCGAATGCCGCGCTCGCCTGGCGCAGCTCGATTGACGTGGTCAGTTTAGCACGCACCTTGGACAACTTCAGGGTGGCTCGCTCCACGCTGGACTCGAGTTGCGCTATAACCTCTCCCTTCTTAACTAAGTCACTGCGATGGGCATAGATGGCCTTGATTAACCCGGGTACGGCGCTGCCCACGTCGATGATCTCACTGGGCTCGATGACGCAGTCAAATTCTGGGATGGTGTCGGCGCCATCCGCTTCGAGCGGCTTATCCCCTGCCCCCGCACTACCTACCAAGAAAGCAGTAAATAGAATACCTATCAGAACTCTTGTCATTGTTTGTACGTGAAGATCCATTTCATCGGTTCAGAATTTGTCACCGGTTCATGATGGTCATCGGCTAATGAGACAGGAAATTTAGTCTTTTGGTGCGTGGGACGCACCCTACATCTCTTCTTTGTGTGAAAAACACGCTCTATTTACAGGGAAAGACGGCTGAGGAGCAGTTGGCGGCCACTGCGCAGCCACTGTCGTGCAAGGGGTTCGGCACCATGATCGAAGCGAACATAGGCCCGCTCTCCCAGACCGCTTACATCGAGCCCCACGGGCAGTTCCAGATCCACCCGGAAGACCTTCTCGACGGCGGTGCGACCACCTGCGTCAGTGTTGCTGACAGCGATATTGCCACCGCCAACGGCCCCTAGGGCCGCGCTAGGAAGCTTCGCGCTGCTGGAGGGTGTCTGCCGTAGGATCGTCGCCTCGACCGTATCACCGGGCCGCTCGGCCAATTGCACTTGCACACTGCTCACCTTCCGACGAACCAGACCGATCTCTGCCTGGCGGACCACCGACCGTACGATCAAGCGGCCTGGACTAACGACATACCCGACCAGCTGTCCCTGGTGCAGGTAATTGCCTTGTAATGTCCTCTCCTCCGGCAGTACCACGGTGCCGGCGACCCGACTGCATACCAACAGAGCAGAGGAGCGTTCGCGCAGAAGTTTCAATTCGGCCTCCACGCTCGCCAGCTCCTCGCGGGTGATCTGAGACTGGACCCGGCGCTGCAACCGCTCTGCATTGCTGCGGATCTCCAGCCCGCGCCGCTTTGCCTCAAATACTTCGATGCGTGTCTGCAACAAGGGGGCCTGCATCCGCAGCAGTGGAGCACCCGCATCGACCTGTTCACCTGAGGTCACCAGCACCTGCTCAACAAAGCCGTCAGTCTCGGCAAAGACTTGGGCCTGATCTGGTACCCATACTACCCCATCAGTCCGAGTCGTCTGGGACACGGGAATGAATAGCAGCACCGCAAGCACAGTGCTTGCCAATAGCGTGGTAACAGCGCCGGCCCGGACCCGCCGCCCCGCCAGCGCTGGTCCGGTGATCAGAAATCGAATGCCGCGAACCAGTGGTAACAGGAGCTGATTAGTTACCGACCAGGCCGCTAGAGCGACGCCGACAACAAGGTATTCCTTGGCCAGAAACAGGGCAATGGTCACCATGATGACCATGCGGTAGAGAAACGCGGCCAAACCGTAGCAGCTAAACCATATCCGTTCACCATGGGCCGTCTGTGGAGAGCGAACTTGATCGAGCCCGAATAGGTAGCGCTGCATCAGGTAAGTGTAGTAACGTCCGGAACGGGTGTATAGATTCGGTATCTCGGCCAGGTCCTGGAATACGTAGTAACCGTCGAAGCGCAGCAGCGGATTGGCATTGAACAACAGGGTCGAGACACTACCGATCATCACGACGTTGAGCGCGGCGTCGCGCACCAGTCCTGGCTCTACTATGAGCCAAACCAGCAGGGCTAGGGCCGCCAGGAACAATTCGGCCAATATGCCGACCGCACCGACCAGTACCCGTTTGTGCTTATCTCGAAACGCCCATGCAGCCGAGGCGTCTACATAGGGGACCGGCATCAGAACCAGCAGGGTAATGCCCATTTCGTGGACCTCCCCACCCCACATCTTTACCGTCAGGGCGTGGCCAAATTCGTGCACAAGCTTGACGATGACATACAGCAACGCCATTAAGACGAGATTACCAGGGGCCAGCATGTCTCGGTTGATTGCTGCATCCAGCGCTGGAAGGCTGATCAAAGCCAGCAGACACGCGAACCCGACAACCACCGACCACAGGACCGCCCCGGACCAGGAGAATAATGGGCGTACTAGGGGTATGAGCTGATTCAGCAGCTGATCTGGATCAAACAATGGGATGCGGATTGCCAGAGGGCTCATGACCGCTTTCTGTAGGCGCAGGTGTTTGTCCCTCTGGTAGCGCTTGAAAAACTCCCTTGCGTCGACAGGTAGGCCACTCCTTAAGGCATCGATGGCAAACAGCTGGGTCAGAATCAGGTAAATCTCGTCCTGGTTAGGCGCATCCTCGCCCATCAAGGCGCTGATGATCTGCCAGATCTCCTGTACCCTAAGTTCGCCGTCCAGACGCCCAATGAAGGCATAGGCGGACTCGTTGAATCGAAGATGGCGCCCGCTGGAGGTATCGTGTAACACGTACCAGCGTTCGCCACGATAGACCTGGGGATAAGTGTGCACGTGCTGACGCAACTGCGGACGCAGCTCTGCGACCTGTGCCCAGTCCGGCGATTGCTGGCTGTTATCCATGACTCACCCTACAGACCAGCCGACCAACCCCAAAGCCGAATACGATCGACGAGGGTGTGGGTCCAGATCCAGAGCAGCTTGCGCTGCCCCATGTCTACCTTCGCAACACCGCGCATACCCGGGCGCAGCAAGGGTGAAAGTTCATCTAGGGTAGCCTCGACACGGAAAAAATTACGTCCCTCGCTGGACACAGCCACGGGGACGATCTGGCTTACAGAGATAGGAAACAGGGTTTGAGGCAACGCGGCCATGACCAGTTGACCGGCCTTACCCGCCTCCATGCTCGCCACATCGTGTTCGTCCACCTCGAGTACGACCCGGTAGGTATCCAGCGGTGCGACCTCGAACAGCACTTGCCCGATTTGTACCGGTGCGCCTAAGGACTGGCTCAAATCGCCACTTACTACAACGCCGTTGAAGGGCGCTTCCAGCCGGGTTCGTGCAAGTTTGCCCTCGACCAGCCGCAGTTCGGCGTCCAACTGATCGATCTGGGCACGCAGTATGCTCAGCTCAGTCCGGTTCCGATTGGCTAGTGCCTCTTGGTATTCCTTCTCGACCTTGTTTTTTTCGCTCTGCCATTTTGTATGCTCAAGCTGAAGACTGCGGTCGTCCAGCACGGCAATCAGTTGACCCTTTTCAACCACCTCCCCGGCCCGCACGCCTGCCTGCTTGACATATCCCTCCTGAGGCGCCACCAATACCTGCCGCACCGCCCCCTCAATAGTCGCCGGCGCGCTCACTCTGTATCCCCCCTCAACGAAGGATGACCCTACTAGCAATAGTATGGCCGAGACCAGGAAAATCTTGAGCTTGAGATGAGCTGGCCCCAAAAATCCGGACAGCAATCCCAGAATTGCCTCACCCCCCTTGTGTAAAAATGGGCGTGCCTCACGCTGTTTCATCTCTAGGATAGGTCCGATCAGTCCAGCTAGGGTTTCGCACCCCGCCACCGTGCCCTTATCGAAGGGCCTATCCGCCGCACGCTCCAGGGTCAAGGCTCCGACATTTCCCGATTGTCCCGGCAGCAGAACGGTACAGATGGCCCCATGGCCCTGCTGCCCTGACAGCTCGTTGTGCGCCCGGGTGACCGCCGCTTTCTGGCCCGGTTCGCTGGGTTCGATTACCGTCGTGGCCTGATCCAGCGCCTCCTCCATGGCCGCCTCTATCCTGCGTGCCAGCTGGGTACGCGGATCGAAATGAGCGACATGGGACAGGGCCAAGAGGGAGGTCTGTAACGAGTTTCTAAATCCTAGGCTAACCCGCTCGCATCCAAACCGGTCTGCCATGCGATTAACCGTTTCCATGGCGGCCAATCGAACGGCCTGCTGGCCTAGAATGGCTGACAACAGGGCAGTGAAAAAACCCTCTTCTTCGCGTAGCGCCGCACTGTGCTGAGATACAAGGGTCTCCATCCACAGCCCTCCCCATTGGAGGAGCTGTAACACGGCGTGTTGCTGGGATTGGGAGCGGGTGGAAATCATCACCGCGACGGCGCCTGCCGGCCGATTATCCGTCAGCAGTGGGCAGGCGATCAGGTCGCAGGTTCGCTGATTTCGGGGCCCATATTTTTCCTGCGAACGCACTACACCGCAGCCTTCTTCGAGTGCCTGATCAGCAGTATCGCTCAGGAGTTGTTGCTCTTCTCCTTCGTTGGGCCAAGCAGCAATCAGCTGGCCTGCCCCATCAGAGCACGCAGGCAGGAAAATGGCGCCTCGGATTAGGCCGGCCACCATGCGACACTGCCATACCAGCCAGGGTTGAGCAAGTTCAGCCGGTAAAGCGGCCGGATCCAGTACCGGTCTATCCGATCCGGTCTTGGCCATGTCTTTCTTTTTGGCGAGCATGACCTCCGGTGGACTTGGACCAACCTTAGTCACGGGGCCTTCAAAATCAGGTTTTGATGCGGCGAGCGAACTGTTGGACATAATCTCGTCGATAGGAGGAATCTGATCTACCAGTCTTATCGACCAATAGCGGAATATCTTGACGATGATGCTGGGGAAGAGGTCGAGCAGGCGTGATAGAGCGAGACCGGATATCCGGAGAGCTGAACCGACATGAAGCCGGACGGAATACGGGGAGGTAGTGCGTCTTACCCAGGGAGGCCCTGCTGTCTAGCCGTTGCAGGTTGCCGTAAGCGACAGCAAAACAACTCGCCGAAGAGAGCCGGGATAGAGGGCGGCAGATTCAAGAGGAGTACCGAAGATTCAGGGCCGATGAAGCACCGGTAACCGCGTGGAGGATAAAACCCTGGAGACCCGGTAGAAGGAGATCAAAATACTGAGAAAAAAAGTCAGTATTCCGCCGTCTGGGCATCCTGGAAGTGTCATCGGGATAGGGGAAGTCGTGGACGAGAAGCGGCAGTGGTTGCACTGCAGAGCCGATACATAGTTGCGATAGGGAAGGACCAGAATACGTAAGCAGGGGATCTTTGTCTCGGCCAGTGGGGTGCGCAGTATCTGGTTGCGGCATAAATTGTCTAACTTCAACAGCCGGTTAAAAGCACTGGAGCGCAAAGTCGCTGGGCAAGGAGGAATTCTGACCGAGGCCCAAGTGCAGGCGCTGGAGAAGAAAAAGCACGATGATGAGGCCTGTGGTGAGATTGAAACCGCCCATCCCGGCTATCTGGGTTCGCAGGATACGTTCTACGGTGGAACCCTCAAAGGGGTGGAACGCCTCTATCAGCAGAGCTATATCGACACCTATGCCAAGGTAGCACAGGCTAAGCTGTTCGCGGCTTGTTCCTATCAGAATGTGTAAAGCAGATTGATCGGTCCCCACCATTTTACCAGATTAGCGCATTTTCCTACATGTTATCAGGGGCTTATACTTTATGAGGAGACTCTACTTAGAGTCCGATCCACCCGGTCCAGGGCGGCATTCAGGCTTTCAACGTCAGCAGCCCCACCCTGCGGTGCCTTACCTTGACGGGCTAGAAACCGGTACAGTGATTCTTGTATCGCACTTTTTTTTGCACTGACGGTTTTGAGCGAGGCATCGAGTTGGACAAGATCATTGCGAGCGCTATGGGCGACGGCGAAGAGATTCAGCCAATGTTTCAGATCGTTATCAAGGTTGTCGGCATTCAAACCGGCTTCGGCCAGTTGTGCGTCAAACTGTACCGTTAATAGTGCGAGTTCCCGTTCGAGCCTTTCCAAGGAGTCCAGCTCACTGTCCAGTGGTTCCTGAATCACAACATCCTGTTGTGTGAATTCTTTCATTAGCGTTTCGAGTTCCATCACTCGGCCTTGCACCGCGGCTTCTTCCCAGCTCAGTGGAGACTTTAGTCCCATTTTCTCAAAATGACGTTTGGCGCCGAGGCGAATCCATTCCACATTCTGATCGGTTGACCTGAGGAAGGTGAGCAGGGCGCCCAGACCGAGCAGCAGCAGTATAAGTGCCGGGTGGATAACGATAGTAGCCCAAATGACAAGCAATGTGGCAGCTGCTGCAACGGCATAGGCAACCTTGAGAAGGGGTTGCGGCCGAACGGAATCTGGCGCATCGAGCCAGGAAACGAGCGCATCTCGTCCGACCTTTAACTGTTCTGGTTCCTGGTCAGGAGCTCCCGTCCGCCGGTCTTGTTGGTGATTGAGCGTCTTGATTGCTGCCTCGATTTCGCGCCTGTCGTGAAATGTCTTGGCAATTTTGGTCAGGCGCGCGTGGTTGAGCTTTGGCCGGGGCTGAGCGGTGGTCGCTGTTTTCAGGGCCGTGTCCGCGGCAATACATTCAACCTCCAGCTCAGTCTTGCGCATCTGCAGCGTAGCGATCTGTTGCTCAAGGTCTGTTAGCTCTACCAGTCGTTTGCGTTGCTCTACCAGCACCTCAGCCCCGGCGAGGGCGTCTCTAAATGTTTCTTCCGATGCCGGTTCTTTGGCGGTGATTTTACTATTTTGTGGTACTTCGCTCTCAGTGTTCATGGTCCCAATCTGCGTGGGTTTAGTCCGGATTTTTTATAAATCACACGCGCTCCCGCTTGATCCTTGTTCCCACAAGAATTTTTTCAGTCGGCCGTAATCGTGGATACGCCCCTCCTTCGAAAAATTCCTTGCGTAAACAAATCTCTACGCGATCATCGCGCAACTTCATGAAATATCCGGGTTAGGAATGCGGTACTGTATCCAGAATCGGTTTGCTCAATCGCTTGGCGAAGGGTTCAAAGTGTTTTTTGAACTGAGCCAGAAGCTCAGTACTGCGTTCTTTAAAAAGCAACTCATCTTCCCAGGCTAGTTCCGGGTTGAGATGGTTTTTTTCGATGCCCTCTACTGTGGATACGGTATTAAATCCCCATACAGGATCCTTGCGCATATTTTCATCCGTATATGCTTCGTCATAGACGCCATGGACCAGTCGTGAGAGAAGGTCTTGATTGATGAATTTCGGTTGATGATCCAGATTGCCGATATGGTGACTGTTCACTAGCCAGCAGTGGGTTTGCGATTTTTCCAT
Organism: Gammaproteobacteria bacterium; assembly: GCA_024222475.1. Lineage (GTDB taxonomy): Bacteria > Pseudomonadota > Gammaproteobacteria > JAAEPA01 > JAAEPA01 > JAAEPA01. The sequence goes on from JAAEPA010000967.1 coordinate 10,167, forward strand.
TCGCTCCCAAAGAAGCATGGCATAGGTGGCGGGTGGGAAAATAAAGATATTTCCATAAAATAGGGGCTGAAAGTTAACTGATATCCGTACTCCTTGTTGCGTCTTTTCTCGATGAGATCTATAGCCCATCAACAGGTAATAAACGGCCTGCTCCCGAGTCAATGAAGCGAGTGGGGGGAAGATTCCCTTAGCATCGCTCTGAAAAATAAATATATTCTTGGGAACCTCGGAGATTCCCGAGCGATCGGCATGATTAAAATGGGTGATAGGGAAGGATGCACTTGCATGAAATGATGTTTGTGGACTAAAAAAATTTAATTTACGATTTTCATCCATGGCTACATTTACCAGTAAGGTGGCAAATTTTCGCGTGGTCTCGAAAGCGGATGGATTATCCCGCCTTTTCATATGATATACCGGGACTCGACAGCCCCACTCGATATTGTATACGGCATCGTTACTCCATCCATGATAGTCATCCCCTAGAAAATAACGTTTCGGATCCATAGTGATATAGCTTTTCCGGTAATCTATTTCACCAAAGAACAAGGCCAGATCGTTAGCGTTGTTTTTACCCTTGTTCGCGGCGCAGCGAATGGGGATGATGTCTTCCCGGGGCAGTTTATAACTCAAAAGAGTGAAGACCGCGGTTCTTATCTGTTCGGTGAAGTGGCTTCCTCCGACGATGATAACCTTCTTCAGTAGATTGATGAGTACGAAATCTTCAGATTCCATACCATCAAACTCTGGAACTGCCTTGAAATAGGGGACGTGGATGATCGTATATTCGGGGAAGAACTTTTCCATGTTTTCCTCTGAGGCCTGAATAAACATGGTTCTGATCAATAGATTGTGCCATGCCGTCTGAGTCAGTATCCGCAATGGTACCTGCGTCGATGGATCGGCCCCCGCAAAGCAGTCTTGGATATAGATCTCCCGATCTTGTAAGAATGCCAGCAGTCGTATATAGATCAGATGAAAGCGTTCGAGATCAAGGGGTTTGAATTTCCCGTTCCAGTGGATGCATAGTTCGCTTGAGGGCTCCTTGACGATATATTGATTGAAGTCTTTATTTCTATCGATAGCCTTGGTCTGCACGACCAAGGCACCTAAATGGGCCAACTTCCCTTCTTTGTTTCGTAATGCTTCCTCCACCAGTTCGGGAGTGTGGAGATTATGGTGGACCTTTCTAAGATTACTTATTTTCTGTAACTCCAACCCAAATCGATCATGAGAGAAGTCCAGGTGGAGAAAGGCGTTAAAGCTGAAGTTTCTCTTGTCTAGCGTATTGGGGACCGCTATGAAATCGATATCATATTTTCTACAAGAGACCTGGTCGATCTTGCCGTCGCCGATAAAAACAGTTTTCTGGGCTTCGATTTGCAGGTCTTTTAAGATGAGGTCCAGCCGTTTGATATAGTTGTATTTATCGATATGCCGAATGCCATAGATTCTGGAGATGTATCTGAAGATTCCAAAACGACTGCAATGTTCTTCCAATGCGCCTTCCACGCCATCTGAACTGATGACGATTTTCATTTTCTTTATACTGGAAAAGTATTCTAGAAAATTTAATACGCCATCGCGCAAGTTCCAGACAATCTCTTTTTTTTCCCGAGGGGAACCAAATAGATTGTCGAGCGTTCTGCTGAAATCTCTTTTTAAAAAGGTATCATGAGCATCGATAATGATAAGTTGTTTATTTTCAGGAATGACGTAATCATCCGGATCTGGGATATTTATCGCGGTTTTCATAAGCTGTCTCAGATGTTCATCCGGGTTAAGAAAATATCCGTTCCGCCGTGCAGTAAAGGTGATTTGGATCAGCCTCTTCGGAATCAACCAGCCAGCCCTTTACTGCGTTTTTCAAATACTCGAAGAAGTCAATAAGAGTTTCCGGGTTATAGGCGTATCTCATGTCATCCCAATGGGATGAAAAGTAGAGTGATGGAATATTCGAGACAAGGTTCTTGAAAAGGCCTCTTGGTAACATCGTAAATAAGAAAACGGGTTGGAAGATGAGGGCCTTGTAGATATTGCCGCCAGCCAGACTCGCTACCCCATCGAGATAATTGAGAAAAGACGTTATGTGTTGATCCCTTTGATGTCGATAGTGCGGATCATCCTTCTCAAATTCAAGCTCGGGGAACAGTATTTCGCCGTAATCAACCGTATATATTGGTCCATAAGGTCCCTTGGGCAGTAAGTATTCCTGCAGTTTCCGATCTTTCCATCCCCCTAGCAATCGGTCAAAAAAGTCTGAGTAGACTAGATCCGGATAGTGAGGGAGATTGCCTAGGATCAGTTTCTTCTTTTTTAGGTGCTCGGGGGTGGACTGTCTGGAAAAGTGCCTGATTCCCAAGGGATTTGCATTCGTCAGACAACTTGGAGACCGAACAGAGAACTCCGAACCCATGTAGCCGGACCGTTCGACATCACCAAGTACCCCATCAAGACTCGGACAATCGAGCTTTTTGGAAAGCAACTCGGACAATACATAACGGGATACGGCCTGGACTATCTTCGAGTTTTCTCCCGCTAAGGGCAGGCGGTAGGACATCGATTTGATTCCAAAGAAATTGTTAGGTACCTTAATTTGTAGAAATTTTGCTAGACTAGAGGCAATGACCTCATTTAGGATATCGCGCCCGCGATGATTGAAGACATTTTCGTGTGGCTTCCCGTTTATATCGATGAGCTTTTCTTTTCTGCTAAGATAAAAAACAAACAATTTACGAATCAGCGGGTCTTGAATAGAGGATATCGATGACTGGTCCTTCATGTCGCGGATGGTGCCGATTTTGCCCAATACCTCATTCTCGGAAAAAATAATATCCTTTATTTCAGGTTCTTCTGGAAAGCGAAAGGTCCTTTCAGGCGTTGAGTAGTCTCCCAGTTCGAAAAGGGAAATAGAAAAGCTGTAAAAGTCGGTGTAATCGAGTACATGAGGATGACTCATGCTCAAATAAACGTCTTCGCTCTTGGCCAAAAAATGCTGATCGTTGATTTTCAACCATAGCAGTTCGTGAACGTGGGAATGTCTCGATAGATTAGCGAAAAAGGTCGAACCGATTGTTTTAATGATATCAACGCCGGGGGAATCGAGGTTATAAACAGTTTTAAGTTGTTCAATGGCCGGGTGTTCTGATAGAGGCTTCATTGCTGGTCCATCCTGGGATAGAGAGTAAAATCCAATACGGGCACTGATGTCGTTCCGAGGCAAGGATGTCATCAGCTGTCAGTGATATCTTAACTATAATTATAGCGTGAATTACTGTGTTTCCTAAGGTCGGTACCCTATTGGCGTGCCTGGTGTTGGTTGTTCCCCTGTTATCCGGAGCTCAGGAACAGGTATTGAGTCATTCGACCTATGCCGAGTTGATGCAGATCCGTAAGCTCATGGATGCCGATGCGAACCGCGCCGCGCTCAGCCGCTTGAGAACTCTGAAGGACAGCAACACCGCTAGGGCCTATGAGTTGGCCGTGATACAACAGCATCTGGGTTATGCCCATCTGGCCCTCGATGAGACTCACGAGGCTATTGCTGCCTTTCAGGGGGGGCTTGAGGCGCACATCTTACCTGAACGGGTGTCACAGACGCTGAATTATCTGTTGGCTCAGCTCTATATTCAGAACGAGGATTATCGCGGGGCGGTGGGCTATCTGGAGATATGGTTCTCCATTGAGGGTCAAGCTAAACCCGAGGCTCATGTCTTAGCTGCCCATGCCTATTATTCGCTTGAGCGATATCCCGAGGCGGTTAGACATCTTAAGCAGGCATTGGCCAAGGCCGATTCCCCCCAGGCTTCCTGGTATCAACTGTTGGCGGCGACCTATAGGGTACAACAGCGCTTTACCGAGTTGGAGTTATTACTCCATGAGGCAATTACGCGATATCCGGGTAACGCCACCTTCTGGTACGCATTAGCTGATTTGTACCTGCGGCAGCACCATGAGGGTAGGGCGCTTTCGACGCTCATGCTTGCTTACCGGCAAGGTGTTATAAAACCCCGGGACCTACCGCGCGTTGCCCGGTTGTATGTCCATCTGGGAATCCCTGAAAAGGCCGCCCGCCTGATCGAAGACTGGCAGCAGCAAGGGCTAATGCCGTTGACTTACGACAACCTCATGTTGCTGGCCCAGGGGTGGCTGGTGGCTAGGGAACCGAACAGGGCCATCGAGGTTCTGGAAAAAGGATCAAGACTTACCCGAAATGGGGCCCCCAATCTGCTGATGGCAAAACTGTATTTTAACCAGCAGCGCTGGTCGGATGCGAGTCAACAGCTGCGGCGGGCCTTACAAAAAGGGGGTCTTGACGATCCTGCCGAAGCCCGTTTCTTGCTCGCATTGGCAACCTTTCATGATGGGGAGTCCGCCCTGGCCTCGACTATCCTGAATGGCCTGCGTGATGATGCCGGATGGGGTGAGCAGGCCGATGCCTGGTTGCGGCATATCAATATGCAGAAAAAAAATAACGTCCCATCATCGCACCCTATCAATGAGATCTTCGACCAGGGTGGGCTATAAAACAAGTAAGAAAGCCGAAAATTGAGCTTTGAAGCAGGGTGAATCGCATAGCAAAATTTATAGGGTGCGCAAATGTCGAATATATTGGAGGATGGATTAACTATCTTTATCATGGCCTTGAAGGCCAGCCGGTATCATGGAGCGATTGAACATAAAAAACAGGACGTTATCACCGATGCGATAGAAAGAGTCATCGATAACACCGAACCCAAAATCCGCTTGATTGTGGGTTATAGGAGGAGATTGAGGCATGCCGTTGAATCCAGTTTTGAGTACATCGATGCCTTGGTGGATGAGATCCCGGGCGCTATACTCGTTAACAGGCGTTCCTTCATAGAGGATCCTCAGGTGAATTCATTTTTCGTCAATGCCGAGGATCTTCACCAGAAGTTCAGTCGGAGTCCGGAAGTGAGGGAGTTTATTGAAGAGAACAGGGATCGAGAGCTAGAAGACATTTATTGTTTGTTGTGCATGGAAATAAAGGAAAAAACCATTTACGGAGTGGAATTCAAAGGCGAGATCATGCGCCGGGACGTCCAGCAGATTGGTATAAGCTTTACGGACCATAAGCTGTTGTCTCCAGCCCCTACGGAGGCAGAGGCACGCAGGGGCCTAAAAAACTGCCTGTTCCAGGGACTGATTACCAACGCACTGGGGCGCCTAAGGTATTTCCAGACCAAGCGCGTGGCCTTCGAAGACCAAGGGCGTCGGTTGCGGGTAAGACGCAATAGTCTGCGGACAAAAGCGCGGCGTCCAGCCTCTGAAATAGAATCAGTACGGATAAAAATTCGGGAACTGGAAAGTAGATTGGCGGAGAATGAACGCTCGCTCAGTGAAATTAAGTCAGAACTGGATACCACGGACGATGCCCTGGAGCAGGTGAGCGAGGTTATTGGCCACCCTGACCAGGTTATTAAGTATGAAAGGGTTCATATTAAAATAAACAAGTTAGGCGTCAAGCTGAAAGAGGGCTCGCATGAGCCGGCAAATGAAATCGATCTTGCGGAAATAACCTTTGGGGATTCCCCTAGTCGAGTAGTCGTACTCACGAAATACCCTAGCAACGAGATACTACCTAAAGAGGATTTTTTGAAGAATGCGAGTCGCTATTTGACTTAGGAGGCTGTCCGAGAATAGAGAACCTACTGCGGAAAAGCCATTTTGACCAGATTTCCCGATCAAATTCGTTAAATATGCCCAATATTCGCCTTATTTAATCGAAATATCTGGCTCAAAATGGCTTTCCCTCGCTACGATCCCTATTCTCGGACAGCCTCCTAGATCGCTTGTAGTGATCTAGGATTGACTTGATGCTTTGGGGATAAGGAATACGAATTAAATAACTTCCCTAACAGGCGCCGCATGATCGTTCGTATTCAAGGC
>JAAEPA010000968.1 GCA_024222475.1 Gammaproteobacteria bacterium
ATGCATTCCATACACAGTCCGTGAAACTCCAGATAAGGGGCGCGGGGTTTTCGCTGATGCCGCTATACCCAAGAGATCGACTGTATGGCGTCATGTTGCCGGTCAGTATTCGGTGTACGATGAGCGATCATTGAAAGCCCTTTTGTCCAGTATGCCTGACAGTGAAGCCGTGTATGTGTTGGAACATATTCATTGTATGCCTGAGTTTCCTGAATACATGATTAGGGTATTTGATGACGGAGAACTCATTAATCATTCCGATCAGCCAACATTGCTCACGCATACGAGGCCCGAGCACGATGAAGTCTTAGCTGCAACCTCCACAAAAGATGTATCAAGCGCACTTCTGGGCGATCATTTTACGCTTGTGGCAGCCCGTGATATTGAGGAAGGTGAAGAACTAACCCTTGACTACAACGATGATCCTGAAGGTCCATTGTATTACGATACCCTTTGTGAACAGTATGGCGTGTCGTGGGAGTGGCAATAATAGTGCCAGTCTTCAGTCAGACGCCTAACAAGCGCATGCAGATGGATCGCCAGGCCGCTACGCGCTTTGTCGACCGCTGATGCG
>JAAEPA010000969.1 GCA_024222475.1 Gammaproteobacteria bacterium
CTTCACAAACCGCCGCCGCCATTTACCCACTTTATGCTCATGAACACCGAGGCGTGCGGCAACTTCCTTACTGGGTAGCCCGTCGGCGCAGAGCAGAACCATCCGGCAGCGGTCCGAAAGCGACCGTGGCGCCTTGTGCCTCCGGACCTGACCTTCAAGAAAACGGCGCTCATCTTCGCTAAGCACCACCGCATCCCCCACACGTCCAACCATCGCATCATCTCCTGAATTCCAATTCAATCAATGATACGAATTACAGTTCCAGGTGACTAGAGTGTTCTCAGTGTCTAGTTCCGGACCGGTTATTGCAATGTGGAGAATGTCCGGGTTGGGTCAAACTTGCGCATTCAGCTCGATCCCGATCATCGCGTTTGCGACACCGCTTCAAGGTCTCAAACGGGCTCTGAGCTGCCCTTCGCTGCAACGCAGCGGGTAAAATCAGCTAACCGCCGGGAGTGAACGTCCGCTAAGGGGCGGATTTCCGCAATTTCCGCGTTGCACACCTTAATACAACCAAGTTGAACACCTGCTTTGGACGGCTATCAAAAAGGAAGGATTGGGTTAATCCTCTGACACCCCATCACGCTGCAATGCTTGCAGCGCCAGCGATAGAGCCTCAAAAATAATCGTGCGGCGTGGTTCTTCGTCCCATAGTCTCCGGCGCTTTGGCACCCACGGTTTCATTTCCGGGAAGCGGGCCGCCAATGCGTCGGCTTCATCATATTTGTTGGCGTAGCTTTGGATGCGGTCCGCGCAGGCCCACTCTACATCCGCAATTTGCGCGGCTTTCCAGATAGCGTTGTTGAGTTCGCGCGACCTTTCACCCTTGTTGCTGTTAGTGGCTATTCGCTCAGTGATGACCAGTTCCGGCTGATAGTATGCGATCCACTCGGTGGTGAATTCCTGGGCCGCTGTGGTCGAAACATTTGCCTGTAGCGAGATACCCCAGTCATAGGGTGTACCGTCAATCAGAAATACATAGCCGACCTTGGATGCACAGGCCGCGATTGAGAGCACATAGCGCGGCCTAAGCGTCATATTCCGCTGGTAGATCTGCTAATTGCTCGGTGAGTGTCTGTATGGTCTGCGCCCGGGCGGTTTCAGTGGTATTGGCTTCGACTTTAGGAAGTGTCCGCAAACGCTTTGCCAAAAGTGTTTCAAATTGCGATCGGGCCGCCACGCAAAAGTCGGGCAGCCGCAGGCCGTAGACCAGGCACAGAATGGTCACGTGCTCAATGGACGGTTCGCGTACACTGCGCTCAAACTTTGATACCTGAGTGCGATGGACACCCAAAAGATGCGCCACATCAGCCTGGCTGAGACCGGAGCGGCGTCTGAATACTTTTAGATCAACTGCTATTCTTGTTTCCATACTTTGTACGTTATCGATGCTGTGGCATCGATTGTATGCGTATGGGTTTTTGATCGTAGAGGGCTCAAAGTGCCCATTTGTCACATCGGCGCGACCTATTAACGTATAGAGACAGTCAAAAAGACTGGGGTGTGTAACCCCGTTTAACAAGAGGGTTCACACCCTCTTTAAACCGTCCCCATACATCAATCCACTCCACAAATTTGAGCCTCGCGATCGCGTCACCTTGTGCCTCCTACCTGAATAGCTCTGTTCCCATACACTGGCACGTATGACTGAAGACGATCGACTGGCGACTTTCTTAACTGAGTGCCAACGGGAATATTTCCGTCAACAGCGAAATGGCCTTGTGTTATGGCCTCATTCGACAGATCGCCGATCTGTGGTGGAGTCTAAACGTCAAAAAAAACGAAGAGAAAATAAAAACAAAAAATTATACGGCTAAATGACAATGAATATGATCTTTGTCAAAGCTAACGCACAACATCTTTGAGATTAACCACCGCCTGCTTTACCCATGCTCTCACGCGACAAAGTTCTGAAAGCCACGCTATGGGGTCACAAAAAGCAGAAATGCGATCAACGAAGGGTTTA
>JAAEPA010000970.1 GCA_024222475.1 Gammaproteobacteria bacterium
ACTTGTAAAGCGGATTACATGACTAGCCCCATTGTTGCAAAGGATGATCCCTGGAGGGTATTAGTAAAGTCACTCAGCTACCGGCCCTCGGTAAGTGAGCAGCAACATGTCGCGCTAATTAGTATTGCTGAGCAACGCCTATATCTCTACGTAGGTGGCCGTCGCAAAAAGGAATATCTAGTCTCTACCTCACGATTCGGTGTCGGCAATAGTGAGGGCAGTTATAAAACACCTTTGGGTCTGCATCGGGTGGTAGAAAAGATCGGGGGAAACGCTCCGCTAGGTACGATCTTCAAGGCCCGCAGACCCACGCCAAGGATTGCGCGAATCTACAAGACCAAGATTACCCTGCCGTATGATCTTGTCACTACCCGTATCTTGCGCCTCGAGGGTTTGGAACCCGGCATCAATAAGGGCCTGGGCATCGATACTTATCATCGTTACATCTATATCCATGGAACCCATGAGGAGGGGATGATTGGGCAGCCGGCATCTATAGGTTGTGTGCGAATGAGGAATCATGATGTCATCAAGCTGTTTAATACCCTGCCGAAAAATGCCTTGGTACTGATTGTCGCGGGCTACCCTGAAGACAAATGGGTCTCGGCTCAGTAGGCGATGAATGCGACCAGGGATTTTGTTTGACAGTAGATCGTTGCTGGCCTAATGTTGCACAAGGCGCCAATTTGAATCTCAGCTTGCGGGCGCAGAAAAAATACAGCTAAAGCGAGGAAATGGCCCCGTTTTAGCTATGCTATCGGGGTTTTTTGTCTATGGAGCACGCTGAGATCGTGTTTAATCCGCACTCTAGACCAGGGCCGGCCTAGTAGAAATTGCGGCCTATCCATCGGCTTTTCCCCAATGCATATCTATCAAGATGCACAAGGCCAAAGAAACAATCAAGGTATATGCAGCGAGGACGGCGGAATGGCTATAGACAACGAACAATACGGTTTTAACACCCTTGCGGTGAGAGCAGGGCAACGCAGGACGGAGGAAGGTGAACAGTCCGAACCGATATTCCCCACCTCCAGTTATGTCTTTGCATCGGCGGCAGAGGCCGCTGCTCGTTTTGCAGGTGACATTCCGGGGAACATCTATTCTCGTTTTACCAATCCTACGGTGCGTACCTTCCAGGATCGCCTGGCGGCGTTGGAGGGAGGGGAGGCCTGCGTGGCGACATCCTCGGGGATGTCTGCGATTCT
>JAAEPA010000971.1 GCA_024222475.1 Gammaproteobacteria bacterium
CGCTGCAGTTTTCAGGATGCTTCGCCAGTCAGAAACGACAGGTCGACCCTTGGGTTCTGACCAGTGGATTGAAAAGCTTGAGAAACTGACAGGCAGAAAACTAAAACCCCAAAAGCGCGGACCCAAAAGTAAAACTAGGGGCGATAATTAAGTATATTTAGTAAACTGTCACCCACCGCACAATGGGGATTTCGTCCTGCTGGAGGTGCTGGCGTCGATCATCCCGATGATCACGAAGCCACACCAAGGCCTTGATCACCGGCTGGTGGGCGGTGTTATTGGAACGAAAGACCAATGCTTCCAAAATCATGGGAACCATCCGGCGGTAATGATGGCTGAAGGATCGGCGTACCACGAGATGGACCTGCCGCCGATACGTCGACCCCTTGGAATGGTATTCCTTGACCAACGCCTGCAAGGTTTCTTCTCCTGCCACTGGAAAGAGGACATCTTTGACCACACCCTCCGGTCGCTCAAGCGCGGCCTCGGCCATACGAAACAACAGCGCAGTCTTGCCCTCGACCTTTTCCAGTTCACCGATTAATTCTTTGTTTACCTGCTTCTCGGCTCGAACGGAAATCTTGTGCACAATCTGGATTAACAAATCCACCAAGCCATCGATGATCTCCCGCCGTCGTTGCCAACAGAAGATCGCCAATAGTGCGTAGCGAATCGTCTCCGGATGACGGCGCAATTGCCAGGCTGACTCCGTTGCGGTGCGCAGTCGGTAGCATTTCAGAATCTTTGTAGAGGTATCTGTAAAGATATCAGTTGGTAGTTGGAGTTGCTGGATGGTAGACAGTTTGGCAATTTCTTTCTCGACACTTGCCAAGCTGACTCGACCGGGATCAGCTTTCAGCGCGCTGAACACCGACGTTTGGTGTTCCGGTTCACTCTCTACCTGCTGGTCTTCTTGGGTTGCCGTGCTCAGCAGATCACTAAGACGTGACAAGGTTTCCGGTGATAGCTTGGATTTGATGCCCGCAAAGAACTCAATCTCGAACGTGCGGACTGCCCCTCCAATCAAACGGTCAATGCGATCATTGGTTGGTGGTTCAATGCAATGTTCCTTGCACCAATCAAGGACAGCATCCCGCAAATGTCTTGGTTGCTGGTCATAGGGTACGATTTCCCTACACAACCACAACTGGATTTATTCACCGTCGGTGATCGTGGCCGGTCGAAACCCTAAAAATTCTCGTATTTGTGCTCGGGTACGTTCTCCAGTGCGCCCTGTAAGCGAGAACTCGTTCCACGCTGAAACTGGAAGACCAAGCATTTTTGCCATGAATTCGACGGCAACGTTTGGAACGTCTTTGTGGTTTAGCGGAAACCGACCTTCGATCTGGAAGAACTTCAGCAGAATAGCGATACCAAGTCGTCCATACTCTGTGCGCCGCTCAAGGAGCGCTCTTTCGGAGTCTGCCAGACTCCAGTACCCAATCAGCTCAGCCTCACTCCAATTTTGTTTCATCGAACCACCACTGCACCTTTTGATAAAAGGTGGTGATTGTATCGATGAAGGTGCAGATAAATATTAGCAGTTACTCATATGGCGGCTGGTGACAGCTTCGTGCTTACTGGGCCAATAAGCGGATTTCCGCTGTCTTGTGGGGAAACAGAAAGTCGGAACGCCCGTTCCTAGAGACTTTCTGTGACTTTGTTTACATTCGAA
>JAAEPA010000972.1 GCA_024222475.1 Gammaproteobacteria bacterium
AGCGAATCCCTATTTCTGGGGTGAAGGATAAGGCATCGGAGCTGTGCCCTAAGGTGGGTATGAAAAACATTAACATGCATAAGCTGGTGGCGATGCCAGGGTGCGTGTATTGATGGGTTGATTTCATAGTGTTCCTCCTCTTTCGTTATTTTTTATAGTACCTGAATTCAAGTAATAAGTGCATAACCGAGCCTCTTGCAAAACTCGTGGTCCCCATAGAGGGTACAAAGCAATAATTACGCATTAATCGAGTCCATTGACCGAAGAATAAGCGCCTACGCAACAGTGTTGGCGGTTTGGCCGCACAAACAGCACAATCGCGCAAGCTTGAGCAGCACCGCCTGTGGCACCTTACCGATGCCTTCCTGTTACCCTGATTCGACTCGTCAGGGTCAGGCTATGTCACAAAACCCAGTAATTGATTGGCCGTCAGTGCCAGAATGCCGAACATCAAGTGGCACATTATCTTGGCATGACCGCGTACCCGCACCATGCGCCCACCGAATTCGTCTTTCAACCGCCCATTTACCCGCTCCACGGTGCTGCGCTCATGGTAGCGTTGCTCTTTTGCTGTCTGGTAGTTGGCGACTTTGCAGCGCTTGGTTTCGTTTGCCAGTTCTTCCTTCAGCGCCTTGTTCCTGCGCGGGTTGGTATCGATCAGTGGGACATGCTCCAACTGCCGACTGTAGTCAT
>JAAEPA010000973.1 GCA_024222475.1 Gammaproteobacteria bacterium
GAGATGATCGGTCTCGGTCAGATTTCTCTCAATACGGTGGGCTGGGCCACGGGTCTCGCCGATTTCGATAACGATGGTTTTCTGGACCTTTGGGTCGTCAATGGCAATACATTGGAGTTAGCTGCTGATTCCACCAAGTTAAAACCACAGCGGATACAGGTCTTTCGGCAAAAACCGTCGGCGGGTTTCTTTGAAGTTGGTCAGCAGGCCAGCCCTAGCTTGATCGAGCCCGTAGTTGGCCGTGGAGGTGCGCATGCAGATTACGACGGTGATGGCAAACTGGATATTGCCATAATGATCCATAGCGGCCAACCGATATTGCTCCACAATGTCGCTGAAAGCGATCATCATTGGCTTGTTCTTCGTTTGCGACAGCATGGAGGGAATACCTATGCCTTAGGCGCGCGAGTGGCCCTGCAGACGGGCGAGCAGTTTCAATACGCACAAATCGGTACCGGAGGATCATACCTCTCTCAACATCATTCCGATATGCACTTTGGACTTGGTGATGCGACAACTACGGTCGATTCACTTAAAATATGTTGGCCGGATGGCCACTTCGAGCAATACGAGCAGATAGACGTAGATCAAGTATTAACCCTAACACATGCCGCGGACTATAACCGTACCCCGCAGCCCTGTTCCCTTTTCTGATGATCACATCCCTTGAATGCGGTCATAATAGCGGGCCCGGTAGAGCAGGCGTTTGTTGGCCGGATTGTCATTGTCTTTGAAACCCCTGCGGTCATGGAGGACATTATTGCTGACCAGCCCCCATCCCGCCTGCAAGGTGGCACGATACCAAGCTACCTGTGAGCCGCTGTTTTTTCGAAAAAGGCAAAATACAAGACCCTTTTGCCCCTTCTTTTGCCCTGCTATTCATTCCTGTGGTCTTCATTTCATTAACCTACGCGGGCTCTATTCTTCGGTCTGGCAATATCCCTGGCTTGTCAGCCCGTTGTCGTAGTGCTTCTGCACCTCCACATCCGTGAGCGCCCGACTATAGTAAGCTACCTCGTCCAGGTCGCCTTCATAGCGATAGTGGTTGAATGCGTTCAGGTAACCGATGTTGAGGGGCGTCGTGGAAGCAAAACCTGCCGTGTAGTTTTTTGCAACTGAACTCTTCGCTCCATCTACATAGAGGTGGATATGGGTCGCATCTCTGACCGCTACAATGTGATGCCAATTCCCGTCCGTGATATCAGCGCTACTTTCTGGCCAGATTCCATTACCGCCATTCCCACCGGCAGCATCGAACAGTACGAATCTAGCATGCTGAAATTTGCCATGGCAACCTGTCCACATATGGGGTTCTGGATGGCTGGTGCCTTGCCTGCCGATGATGACCTCGTTCCCACTGCAGTTACTATTACTCCGCATCCAGTACTCGATAGAGAACTCATCTTCGACACCCCAGTCAAACTGCCCCCTGTCCGGTACATCTACCTCGTCATCGCTGCCATCGAAGCGCTGGCCGCCTCCCACACGCCCTGTTATAGCTGTAGGACAATTGGTACAGTTCGCGGGGGCATCAACAACATTCAGAAGGTCTGTGTAGGGCGCACTGTTCTCATCCAACTTGAAGTATTGGGTCATCTGCGTGGGACAAGTAGATTCCATCAGGGGCCCAAAAGAAACCACCAGACTCACCGCAGAACCTCGTCTCACCAGAACACCATCCGAAGGGACCTGACTTATGACTTTATCCTTTCCTACAGTCTCGCTGAACTCCTCTGCCACTGAACCGACTACGAGACCCATGTTTTCGATTTGCGATCTAGCACCTCCAGGACCCTCTAGAGTAAGCCCCAAAACATTGGGGACTGCTATGTCGACCGTAGGGTCATCAAAATCCCATGGATCAGTTCTCTGTTCCAGTTCTGCTAAATTGCTGATACCGTCACTATCATCGTCCGGGAGTGGCGGGTAATCGTTCTGATTAAAAGTCAATGAGGCGGTTTGTCCGGCGACGATAGTCACTGACTTTTCCGCGCCAGCAATAAACCAATATCCTCGAAGATCGGAGATTGAAGTTACATCGCTAGGATTAATAAAGATAGGATCGCGATAGAACCAATTTAAAAGAACATCATGTGTACCCACATCAAGATCGATCCGGCCAGAAGCCTTCTCCGCAGCGGTGTTCACCGAGAGTTCACATGCTCCGGGATCATCAGATGATGTGGCGCAATTTAAGTTTGTTGTGTTTCCAAATACGTATAAGAAAGCGCGCCAGCTACCTTCTTGGGGCAACTCTGCTAGGTTCCTTGCCTTTGGCATGGCGATAGAAATATTGTTTTCCGAATCGATCGGGCGTGAGGAGTCCGAATCTGAGTTACAGCTGCATATAAAAATGAGCGTTAATAAAATCAGTGCAATTCTTGAATACATACTAAAATTTCCCCCACACTGCGTGATAGTTCAGACCCAGCTCGCTTTGCTTGTCCGAAGCAAAACTGATATGGGTTATCTTATCGACTCGGATAATAATATTTCTGCTTGTTTTACCAGTGATCTGTCATCGGCTTTCAGGTTCAAAATCAGGGCCGTTAAAGTCCCGGCGCAGGCATGCTACAGGTATACCGGAGCAATCATCGTTATGGTGCAGAAGCATCGATAGAAAGGGTTCCGGTGGATCCACTATCCGGTGGTGGATCCTCTCCACCGCCTCCGCCTCCGCCACCGACGGCGATACCTAAACCAGCGAGCGCCGCGACTCCCAGACCGATGAGCACCCATTTCATGGTCCCCGATTTCTTCTTCTCTTCTTTGGGCGTGGCGGCGGTTTCTTCCGGTGGTACTTCGGTGACGGCGTCTTCGAGACCCGGGGTGCCTACTAAGATGATGAGCGGTGAAAA
>JAAEPA010000974.1 GCA_024222475.1 Gammaproteobacteria bacterium
TGATGGATACAGAGCCCCCCAAATGCGTCAATGCAAGGCGCGGTCCGCAGGGAATGGCACAGGCCCTTTTCAAGGACCGCAACGCCGCAGTGGCGCTTTTGGGGGGCTCCCTTCGGGCGAGGCGAGAAGCGACCATCTGCGTTGTTGTGCTCCCTTGACACACTACAGCTAGTCCTGCAGTCACACGCCTAGCAGCTAGCCGCTTCTCGCCTCGCTGTACCCATCAATACTATGTTGGTAGACCACTGAGCGTAAAGCATAAAAACTGGTCCCGAGATTAACCCGTGGCAAATTCCTTGCGGTGCGCCAATACGGTCACGACGTATTTACGGGTTTCCATAGGCATGGCATTTTGGATTTTTTTGTAGACCTGTGCCGGGGTCATGTGGTTGATTCGGTCAAAGGCGAGACTTTGTTTTGCACCGAATTTTTTCAGTAACAAACCCACTCCACCATTGTAGGCGGCGATGACACAGTATTCTTTGGATAATGGATCACGTATCTTGTCTAAATAATTATCGCTCAACAAACCCAGGTAGGCGGCTCCCATTTCGATATTGTTTTCAGGGTTGAACAGATAAATCTTCGATGGGATTTCATCCTTCTGATAGAGATGGCGATTGACATCGAGCCCTGCGGTTTGAGGAACGATCTGCATAAGACCAAAGGCGGGGACCCAACTTACGGCATATTGATTGAAATTGCTCTCTGCTTTTATGATGGCGTAAATCAGTGCCCGACCTAACTGGTAGCGCTTGGCGTATTTCTCCACCAAATGACGGTATTTTTGATAGCGAATGTCGTGATGCGTAGAGACCATGGCTAACTCAACATAATGCGTTTGTTTTTCGCCTTCGGCGGTGCGGATGGTTCGGGTGCGTAAGCCGTTATCGATCAAATAGGCTGAATAATGGCGAGCTTGATCAACTGAGCGAACTGGGTTCCCTTCATGGTCCAGTACCTGGTTTAGTAGATAGGGTTCTCCTTCCATTTGCACCGGGGCAGCGGAGAATAGATCAATTTTTCGCGGGTCGTCCGGGGTTAACAACGTCATCGTGATCGCCTCAGCCAAACGTTCACGAGGCTGATCCTGATCCACGGTTTCAACGCGGATGAAACCCTGATCAAATTCGATCTGGGCACGACTCAGGTAGTGATCGGTATATTTTTCAAACCGTTTTGGATTTGCCCGTTTCGCCTCTACTTCGCCCCAGATGGAAACGACGTGCTGATGGAGTTGTTCAAGTTGAGAGCGGATACGTTCAATATCTTGGGCCAGTTTGGTCGGGTCGTTCACGTATTGCATTGCTTTCTGGCGCGTAAGATCGATAACAGCATCCCCTAAATCCTGCCCTTTTATTGCGACCGAGATCAGGCTCTTCGCGCTATTTTTCATTTCATCTTCGCTGCATCCTGCAGCCAGTACCAGCAGGGCAATGAGAGCGAATGAACGTTTCAACATACTGTTGACCTCATTTTCTAGATAAAAACCGGATGTTATCAGGATGATAAAATACCACCACTTTCATTGAGAATGAAGTCGAGAAAAGTGCGGGCTACCAGCGAGAGTTTCTTGCCCTGCAGGTGAACGGCATACCAGCGGCGTATCAGCGGAAACCCATCAACATCCAATATCACAATATGGTGGCCGGCCAGTTCCAGACGCAGGTTACGCCGCGATAGCACCGAGAGTCCCAGCCCGGCCATCACACCCTGTTTGATGGCCTCGCTGCTGCCCAGTTCCATGTAAGACTCGATCTTGAGGCCGTGCTCAGCAAACCGCCGATCCACTGTCTGCCGAGTGCCCGATCCCGGCTCCCGAACCAGAAAGCGCTCTTGACTCAACTGTTTCAGAGTGATGTTGCGCGCAGAGGAGAAGGGATGATCGGGTGGCGCCACCACCACTAGCTCGTTATCGATAAAGGGATAGGCTTGCACTGCCAGCCCTTTTGGAACTTGGCCCATGATCAGCAAATCGTCCTCGTTAGATTTGAGGCGTTCCAGAACCTTGGCCCGGTTGGTAACCGTTAGCCGGGGTTTTACCTGGGGATACGGTCCAATGAAAGCTCCCAGCAAGTGAGGCATGAAATATATGGCGGTGGTAATAACGGCAATGCGCAGCTCCCCCTTGACCACACCATTGAGTTCGGATGCCAAGTCACCCAGCGCCACCATCCTGCCGAGGATCTCGCGGGTCACGGCGTAGACATCGCGTCCAGCAGCCGTGGGGTGGATATGGCGGCCAACCTGCTCAAGCAAGGGTAATCCTAGGGCCTCACTGAGCTTCTTGATCTGCATGGAGACGGTGGGCTGGGTCAGATGTAATGCCTCAGCGGCACGAGTGTAGCCGCCAAGACGAACCACGGCCTCGAAGATCTGCAGCTGGCGCAGGGTGACATGGCGAATGAGGTTCTCAGCGGCCGAATAAGACATAGATATACCTCTATAGTAATAATAGAAAACATCGATTTTTATTTATATCTAGTTTTCGTTATTATGTCCACAACGTGGTTATCCAGCCGCGCTTATACTAGTTATTAAAACACAGGAGAATACTGATGGGTAAAGCCTATGATGCAGGCGTAAAAGACTACCGCGAAACTTACTGGATGCCGGATTACACACCGAAAGATACGGATATCCTGGCCTGCTTCAAGGTCACGCCGCAAGACGGCGTGCCACGCGAAGAAGTGGCCGCGGCGGTCGCGGCGGAATCCTCAACCGGTACTTGGACAACCGTATGGACTGATTTGCTCACTGATCTGGATTATTACAAAGGTCGCGCCTATGCCATCGAAGACGTCCCTGGTGACGACACCTGCTTCTACGCATTTGTCGCCTATCCAATAGATTTATTCGAAGAAGGCTCAGTTGTTAATGTCATGACCTCGCTGGTCGGCAACGTGTTTGGCTTCAAGGCGCTGCGTGCACTGCGCCTGGAAGACATACGTTTCCCTATCGCCTACGTGATGACCTGTAATGGCCCACCACAGGGTATCCAGATGGAACGTGACATCCTTAACAAATATGGTCGTCCTCTGCTGGGGTGCACCATTAAACCCAAACTGGGTCTGTCGGCGAAGAACTACGGTCGCGCCTGTTATGAAGGTCTGCGTGGCGGTCTTGACTTCACCAAGGATGATGAAAATGTTAACTCACAGCCATTTATGCGCTGGAGAGCACGTTTCGACTTCGTCATGGAAGCGATTCACAAGGCTGAAGCTGAAACCGGTGAGCGTAAAGGTCATTACCTAAACGTGACTGCGGCGACTTCTGATGAAATGATGAAACGCGCCGAATATGCAAAAGAGATTGGTGCGCCGATTATCATGCACGACTACATCACCGGTGGCTGGTCAGCCAATACCCAACTGGCGCAGTGGTGTCAGGATAATGGCTTGCTGCTGCACATCCACCGCGCCATGCACGCCGTGCTCGATCGCAACCCGCACCACGGCATCCACTTCCGCGTATTGACTAAGATCTTACGCCTATCCGGTGGCGACCATCTTCACTCCGGCACAGTTGTCGGTAAGCTGGAAGGTGACCGCAATGCGACCCTAGGCTGGATCGATCTCATGCGTGATTCCTACATTAAAGAAGACCGCTCACGCGGCATCTTCTTTGACCAGGACTGGGGCGCAATGCCGGGTGTACTCCCCGTCGCTTCCGGCGGCATTCATGTATGGCACATGCCGGCATTGGTCAACATCTTTGGCGATGATTCGGTACTGCAATTTGGTGGCGGTACCTTGGGTCACCCATGGGGCAATGCGGCAGGTGCAGCGGCCAACCGGGTGGCGGTTGAGGCCTGTGTTGAAGCACGCAATATGGGTCGCGAACTTGAAAAAGAAGGCAAGGATATCCTCACCACGGCGGCCAAGCACAGCCCTGAACTCGCGGCGGCGATGGAAACCTGGAAAGAAATCAAGTTTGAATTCGACACCGTTGACAAGCTTGACGTGTCTCACAAGTAAACTCACCCATTCAACAGGGTGCGTTTCTATTCCATCCTGTTGACAAACAAAGTTAGAAGCTATTTTAAAACAGCTTCCTATACCCACAGCTTATTAGGAGCAGTAACATGCAAGACTATCAATCAAGCCTGAGAGATACCTCAAGCCGCAAGTTTGAAACTTTTTCCTACCTGCCGGCTTTTACCCCTGAACAGACGCGTACCCAAATAGAATATATCGTCAGCAAAGGCTGGAATCCCGGTATCGAACACACAGAACCCGAAAATGCCGGCGGCCATTATTGGTACATGTGGAAACTGCCGATGTTTGGCGAAACCGATGTCGATGCCATCCTCAAAGAAATTGAAGCCTGTCATACGGCGCATCCGGACAATCATATCCGGCTACTGGGTTTTGACAACTTTGCCCAGTCAGCAGGCGCATCCATGGTTATCCACCGCGGCGATACTGTTTAGGCCATCTCCTTATTGTCAAGCTGTCCCGACCATGTTGATTTATGGCCGGGGCAATTAGGAATACTGCCTAGATATCTTCCCTAACTAACTTTCCTCATCATCCGTATTCGGCGCCAGTTAGGGAAGTGTGTCATTCGCATTCCTTAGGTATCAATATATGCACAAACCAGATCGATATATTGGCGTTGATAATGACATCAACGGTGGCATGACCAGTATTGGAAAGATCATCAGAGATGCCTGGGTGTTTGAACTCCTTGCCGAAACAGAAACCTGTGAAGGCTGGAACCTGGCCGGAATTGACGCCTTATTACAAAAAGTCAATGCCGAGTGGGATATATACGGCTGCATGGTTAGCCAATTACCTGAGGAACTGGCGAAACGTCATCATAGAATTCACGCGCAAGCAATAAAAAAGGCAAAGGCTGCCGGCTGGACAGGCGAACATGAAACGGGTGATGAATAACAGTGACTTGCAACTTACGAGCACGGCAAGGTATGACTATGTCTGAGTTAACAGTAGACCCAAAGCAGTACATCGTTAAAAACGAGCCCTATTACGAGCCTGTTGGTAACGAGGTTGAGCTTTATGAAGCGGCCTATAATGTACGCATGCCAATGATGCTGAAAGGCCCGACCGGTTGCGGCAAATCCCGCTTTGTGGAATACATGGCATGGAAACTGCGTAGACCGCTGATTACCGTGGCATGCAATGAAGATATGACCGCCTCCGACCTGGTGGGCCGTTTCCTGCTCGACAAGGACGGCACCAAATGGCAGGACGGACCATTGACCACCGCCGCGCGTATCGGCGCTATCTGCTATCTGGATGAGGTGGTTGAGGCGCGTCAGGACACCACCGTTGTCATCCATCCATTGACCGACCATCGTCGCGCTTTACCGCTGGATAAAAAGGGTGAACTCATTGAAGCACACACCGATTTCCAGTTGGTTATCTCCTATAATCCGGGCTATCAAAGCTTGATGAAAGACCTCAAGCAGTCCACCAAACAACGCTTTGGCGGACTGGATTTTGGCTACCCGGATGATACTATAGAAGTGGCTATTGTTGCCAAGGAATCCGGAGTGGATGCCGAGATGGCGGCCAAGTTGGTACAGATTGCCCATCGCGCGCGCAACCTCAAGGGCCATGGCCTGGATGAAGGCATTTCGACCCGATTGCTGGTCTACGCAGGTCAGTTAATTAGCAAAGGAGTCGACGCCGAAGCCGCTTGCAGCATGACCATGGTGACGCCATTGACCGATGACCCGGATATGCGCGATACCCTGAATGCGGCGGTGCAAACATTCCTGGGTTAGTGACCAACTTTTTACGACATTCACGGAAATACCGTCATCCCGGCATGGAAGCTGGGATCCAGCGCCAGGGAGAGGCAACCATATGACTGGCAAACGGTTAAGATTGCCCTCCATGGCATCTGGATTCCGGCAATCCATGCCGGAATGACGATACCTGTGAACGGTTACCAGGGCTTGTGCACTGGCTTGGGCAGCAATCAATAGGATTATATGTCGTCTATCAAACTTGAAGATTACTCGGAATTCCTGGAGCAGGCTGCGCCCGAGATAAAAGATATCCTCGACAGCACCTTTCATGATGCCGCACGCATCATGTCACCGGCGGGACTCGAAGCTTATCTCGATGGCGCAAAGGCGCTGTGTAATCTGGGCCGTGGTGGCGATCTGGTGGTGACCTATCTTCAGGAAATGCCGCTGGTAGTCAAGGAATGTGGCGAGGACATCATTGCCGATTGCCTCACCGCCGCAATGAAGGTCTCATCGATGACCTCAGGTCAGGTCATCGCCTTGCTGTTTTCGAGTTTGCCCACAGTCGCCAAACACCTTGGCGATGCACAGTTGGTGCGTGGCTATCTCACCTTGATTCATCAACTGGCCTCGACTGCCGCGCGTGGTCTGCGGCCGATGCTGACGCACATCGATCAGCTGCTGTCAAAGCTGACATTGAGCGGCCTGCGCCGCTGGGCAAACTTCGGCGCACGAGCCTATCGTCGTGATTTCAATAACCTCACCGCCTATTTCAATCTCGAATCGGCGGACAGTCGTGCGATGCTAGAAAAAGAGCGCCGTGGCGTGCTGTTCGTCAAAATCCAGCGCAAACTGAATTTCTATCTGCGCGCACTATGGGGCCGCGACTTCTTTGTACGCCCATCGGGTGCGGATTACACCGATTTCCGTCCCTATATCAAAGACCGTACCCTGCATGTACCGGATGCGCTAGACGATATTGGCAATATTGCCGGCCTGGAACTGTATCGTGCAACAGCAGCGCATATGGCCTCGCACATGGTTTATACCCATGCCTCCCTGTCCGCCGAGCAACTCAGCCCGGCACAGATGTTCTTCATCGGTTTACTGGAAGATGCGCGCATCGAGTACCAGGCCGTCAACGCCTTTCCTGGCCTGAAAAGGCTGTGGAAGTCGCTAATGCTGATCGAGTATGACCAACCGGTCGAGCATGAATCCATCCCCGTGCTCGAAAGGCTGGCATTGCAATTACTCGACCGCAGCGTCAAGAGTGACGATGCGCAACTCAATCGGTTTGCGGAAAAATTTCATACCGAAATAGCGGCCAACAAGGATGACAACCACTTCGCGTGGCTGATGGGGGTCGAACTATACAATTTATTCGCCGCTCGCAAGGCGGTGCCTAGCCTGCGTATCCTAGAACGCTATCGCATTCCCTATCGCGATGACAACCGCATCATCTGGCATTTCGAGGATATCGACTGGGAAAGCGGGTTCGACTATATCGCGGCCAGCCAGCGTCAGACCCGTCGCCAGGTGAGTCCACTGATGATGGCGCACGAATTGGATTGCGAGCTGGCCGGTGACGATGCGCAGGAGATCTGGACCTGCTCCGACATCATGCGCCCCTATGAGGATGACCTGACCGACAATACTAAAAGTTTCAATGAGATGTGGGGCAAGGAGCCGATCTCCGATCCGTTCCACTATCAGGAATGGGACTATCAGATTCAGCTGCACAGACCGGACTGGGTAACCCTGTATGAGCGCCGTCTTCCCAAGGGCGACCCGGAGGATATCGAGGCCATTATCGCTGAATACAAACCGATCGCCCACCGTATCCGGCAGATTATCGACCTGCTGACCCCGGCGAGCGTGCAGCGCCAACGCGGCCTGGAAGACGGCGATGAAATCGACATCAATGCCGCGATTGATGCCATGATTGCCATCCGCATGGGTGAGCATCCGAGCCCCCGCATCACCATGCGTAATGTACTGAAGATGCGCGACCTGGCGGTCGTGGTATTGCTGGATCTGTCCGAATCGACCAACGAACAGGTCGGTGATTCAGACAAGACAATCCTGCAATTGACCCGTGAGGCGGCCACCCTCGTGGCCACCGCCATCGAGGGTATAGGCGATCCTTTTGCGCTACACGGTTTTGCCTCGGATGGCCGTCATGATGTTCAGTACTACCGCTTTAAAGACTTTAATCAGCACTACGATGATGAGGCGAAATCTCGCCTAGCGGGCATGACCGGTGGTTTATCCACCCGCATGGGCGCGGCATTACGCCACGCCGGGCACCGGCTGCTGAAACAACAGCAAAGACGCAAGCTTATTTTGTTGGTCACCGATGGTGAACCGGCGGATATCGACGAGACCGATCCTCAGCATTTGCGTCACGATACCAAAAAGGCCGTCGAAGAATTGTATTCAACCGGCGTGCTCACCTACTGCCTCACCCTCGACCCGCATGCAGACAACTATGTCAAACGCATCTTTGGCGAAAATAACTACACCGTTATTGATCATGTGGATCGCCTGCCGGAACAACTACCCTTGCTGTTCGCCAGCTTGACCGGCTGATGTCGTGACCACACGCATCGACGATATGCCGGTGTA
Organism: Gammaproteobacteria bacterium; assembly: GCA_024222475.1. GTDB lineage: Bacteria > Pseudomonadota > Gammaproteobacteria > JAAEPA01 > JAAEPA01 > JAAEPA01. Next base: position 8,345 of record JAAEPA010000974.1, read on the forward strand.
CGCGGCGCGGGCCGACCAGTTGGAAGCATCGCTGTACAACCTGTGGCGTCGTGCACGCCTGCATTTGGGTAGTCCACTGCGCCTCGATCTGCCGGGACTGAAGCAGATGGCGCTGATACTCGAAGACGACAGCTGGGTGGTGGTAGATCAGTATCAATATGATCTGCCGGTACTCGCCTGGGTCAACTTTCAGGACAGCGGCCGGGATAATTTACACCAGCCGGTACCCTGCACTCTAAATTTTTACCATTACCTGGCCAGCAGCCTGCGTGGCAAGGTACTGACGCGTATGGGTGAAGCACTGCAGGATCGGCTGCGAACTCCGACCCAATAACCGCGCTTCGATTCATAGGGATGCGAAAGAGATAACTTCCCTAACTGGCGCAGAATACGAGCGATAATGCAAGCCTGATAGGAAAGTTATTTAGGAACTGCTCAGCCGTTTAACAGCCTTCTAGGTCTTAGATTCGGCTGCGCTTTGAATCTCCTACCAATGAATACGAACCTCTTGAATGGCCAACGGTGTGGCCTTTTGAATTTCGAACGTGGTGCCCTTGAACTCGATTTCAGTTCCCTCGTCAGGCACCTCGCCAGACTTTTCGAGTAAGAAACCTGCGAGTGTAGTATATTTTCCCGGCGGCAACTCGATACCCACCTTGTCCCACAGGTCTTTCAGGTCGATGCGAGCACTGGCCAGATACTCCTGCTCGCCGAGCTTGCGCACCCATTCCGTGGCCTCTTCCGTAGAGCGGTATTCGTGCTCGAGCTCTTCCACGACCTCTTCCATAATATCCTCGAGGGTTACGATGCCCTGCGCACCGCCGAATTCGTCTACGACCACGGCCATGGCATCGTGTTGCATACGCATCTGCATCAGCAAGGATTTAATGCTCTTGGATGAGGGCACGTAGGTTACTTTCTGGAGTATGTTTTCAATCGGTTCCTCGGTAGGATTGGCAACCAATTCGAGGGAGTTGATCACACCGACTATTTTATCGATACGCTTTTCGTAGACCGGAAACAGCTTATGCATCTTTTCCTCGGCAAGTTTCGACACCTCGCCGCTGCTTGCGCCACGTTCAATGGCCACCATATCGATGAGCGGGATCATGATAGCGCCGGCAGTCTTTTCCCTGAATTCGAACATACGACGAATCATATTCTTCTCCATGGGGCGAATATCACCACTGCCTACGGGAGACATATCCATCATGGTCTGGATCTCTTCGCGCAGGGTGAACGGATTAGCATCATCTTTACCACCGCCCAAGGCGCGTGCGATCAGCCGGGTCAAGAAGGAAAATATCACCAGGATTGGGAAAAACAGGTATGAGAAGAAACGCAATACAAAAATAGCCTTGGGCGTGATCTGATTGGCATGTTGCTGGAAAATGCTTTTGGGTACAATTTCGCCGAATACCCAGATCAGTGGTGCCACCAGAACAATTGCCAACCAACTCATCGATTCGCCGAACAGTTGTATCATCAGGGCGGTACCCAGGGTGGTGTTGGTAACCACTGCGATATTTGTACCCACCAGTGTAGTTGATAACAACCACTCGGGCTTTTTCAGCATTTGGATCGCCAAACGCGCGCCACGCGAACCTTTAGCGGCATCGTGACGTAGGCGCATTCGATCCGCGCTGACCGTACCGATCTCCGAACCTGAGAAAAAGGCCTCTGCAACCAGGCAAAGTATCATGATTAATACGGTAATTAGAATCTCCATTGTCTATGCCTCTACTTCTTTTTTTGATTTGGCGTCGGATTTCACGCCCACTTCGTCTGCCTCGGTGGAATGTGCTGCGGGTTGCTGTTTCTCGAGGTATTCTACCTTGATCTCGCCGATGCGGTTTTTCTTGATACCGATGGCGATTACCGTAAAGCGCAACGGATCGATATCGATCATCGTACCCATCGGAGGCAGTTCGCCATAGTTCTCCAACAGGAGACCACCCAGGGTTTTCACCCCATGACTATCCAACTCGATTTCCAGTGCCTCGTTGAGGTAATCAATGGGCAGGGAGCCTTTGGCCCGATACACGCCTTCACTTACCATTTCCAATTTATGCGCCGCCTTCTCTTGGGTCTCGGAGCGGCTTGTAATCTCACCGAAAATGCATTCCAACAGGTCCTCCATGGTGACCAGGCCGGTTACGCCACCATACTCATCCACGGATAGGGCCATGGATAGTTTGCGTTCCCGGAAAATATGGAAGAGGTCGGCGAGGTGTTTAGATTCCGGAACATAGTAGGGCTCACGCAATATCTTCTCTAGATCTTCAGGGGTATTTGGCGCGTCTTCAACCGATTTTCCGACCAAATCTCGGGCATATAGGATACCGACGATGGTATCCCTGTGCTCCTTGTACACTGGTATCTTGGGATGCAGCGTGCGGCGCATCTCGGCAGCCATCTCTGCCAAAGGGAGATCCTCAGACAGGAAGAAGATATTGGAGCGCCGCGTCATCACGTCGGCGACTGTTTTGTTACCAAAATCGAAGATCTGTTCGATAAACTGTGCCTCGTGTTTGTCCAGTGCGCCTTCGCCCACCGCCTCGCGGGCCAGGGTACGAACCATGTCCTCGGTGACGATGTTGCCGCGGGAGCGCTCTTTGCCCACAATGAGAGTAATAAAAAATTCGGCGACGGCACGCACCACCCAACGCACTGGCGTCATGAAGCGTGAAAACATATCGATAGGAACGCTTTGGTAGGTGGCGAAGGCTGCGTTGTTGCGTATCGCTAGGGTCTTGGGCGTGATCTCCCCCACTAGGAGCAGGATAGGAATCATGATAAACAGGTTCATCCACTTGCTCTCCGCGCCCATCACCTGGATGATCAGCGAGGCGGAGATTACCGAGGCAGCCACGTTGACGAACTCGTTGCCGATGAGGATGGTTTGGATCAGCCGCCGAGGTTGGCTGAGCAGACGCTCGATCAAGCCGATGCGCGGATTGTCATCGCGGCGCATCTGTTCCAGCTGGATATCATTGAGGGAAAAAAGGCTGGTCTCTGAACTCGAAAAGAAACCAGAAAACCCCATGAGTATAATGAATAGGACGATCTGAAGCCAAAAAATAAAGTCCATCCGGACTGTTCCTCCTGTAGGATGTTATTGTGTCTGGTGTTGACTAAGAGCTTGCGAATAAATCCCCCCACGAAAGAAGCTGACCGGGCGTGTGACTGAAACCCTGGGTACTGACCGTTGGAGGGAACTGACCGTTGGAGGGATGGGATGGTCGGCCAGTACCAGATTAAGGTGGTACACGGCCAGTTCCGCCATCACCGTATCGAGACTCGCCTCGCGACAGATCATGCGCCCCGACTCCGGCAGATGCAGAGCAGGCTCATGAATACGATGGACGATAGACTTGGAGGGAGAAGATCTCATTGGCATAGCTCAACACCAACCGCCCTCTTCTGGTGAGTTCCAGGTTGCACCCAACCCGGGTGGATAGCTCTACCCATCCCAAGAACACTCCCCCAGCAGGCTCAGTTGCCCGCCGGTGGTCTGTGCTGTCAGGTGCAATCGCTCACTGTCCCGGGCGACGTCCCTCCCTGGCCACCGCCCTGAAGTAGTGCAGATACTTGTAGTTGACCATCGATTCCCCATTACTTCGCAAATCACGAACAGTATAGCAAATATAATCAACTTTTTTTGATTATTAACCTTACAAACCATACCTACTTGTGAAGTAGCAATAGAGTGCACCGGAGAACCCTATGCAGATCGACATTCGGGCACACGGCTTCTCCCTAACTGGCACGCTATGCGGCCATACCGATTGGCGGCTGCGATTCGCCCTGACCTACTGTGACGCTCACATTAAGTGGGTTATTATGCGGCTATCCGGTATCAACGAATCACGCAGTAGCTCGGACAAACGCTGCCACCTGCAGCACGCCGGGCGCACGTTAGTGCACAAGATTAACCATCAGCAATTCCTGCTCAAGCGAGGCTGCCCGCTCGTATCGACCGAGAACCCGCAACACGAACAAGCCACCGAACCAACCACCGAAGACAAAGACCGGTACGATTGAAACACCACGCCATACATGAGGCATTTGATATGACACACCTGACCACTCTCGATGAACTCAATCAGCACATCACCCTGCTCGCCAGCGCGGAAGAGTCTGAGGCGCCTTTTATCAGCTGTTATTTAAATCTTGAAGATGGGCCGGATAGCTGCCGGGAAACGCTAGACAGCCGTGCCCGTGTTCTACGGCGTATTCTCAAGGGTGACGACCTTACCGACCTCGAATATGCACTGGACAATATCGAGACCTGGCTGGCCACCGACCTGCTCCCCGAGGCAAAAGGGGTCGCCATCTTTGTGCGCGGTAACTTCGGCGGGGCCTTCATGCTACCGATGCAATTTGCCGCCCCCCTGCCCAACTGGATCGCGGTCTATCCCACACCCAACATCTATCACCTGGTGGAACTCAAGGACAACTACCACCGCTACGTTGTCTTACTCGCCATGCCGGACTGGGCCAGCATCCTGGAGGTAAACCTGGGCGCGGCGACCACTCAAGCCTGGATCAACCGATCGGAGCTGCGCAAGCGCGTGGGTTCGGAATGGACCCGCTCCCACTATCAGATTCACCAGACGCACCGCGGAGAGCAGTTTATACACGAAAAAATCGCCGTGCTGGAAAAATTGATGGGCGCTGGGGGACATACCCATTTTATCCTGGCCGGCGATCCCGAAATCACCCAACAGGTTCACCATGCCCTGCCTAAAGCCCTGGCGGACAGCCTGGTGGATGTGATTCCAGCTGCTGAGCGCGATCGGTGGGCTGACGTGGTGATGATGACCCTGTCCAACTTTATCGAACACGAAGAGCAGGAATCTCAAACGATTGCCGAGCAGCTCATCGAAGGACTGCGCAGCCAGAACCTGGCGGTCGCGGACTCGGCGGCAACCTTGGATGCGCTGCGTTGGGACGAGGTGGATACCCTGGTCATGGCCAGTAATTACCGGCCCGATCCCGGCTGGGTATGCTCGAGTTGTAGAACCATCGGCACCGAGACACCGGAAACCCCGGTATGCCCGCAGTGTGGCGAATCCACCGTGCGGCCGCTGGATGTCAGGGAGGCGTTGCTGCGCCTGGCCGGCCAGCTGGAACGTCCGGTGGAAATGGTGGAACACTCCGACGGATTGATGTCCGTGGGTGGCGTCGGCTGCCTGCTGCGCTATCGAGTCGATGCACCGAATGAGAACCCCAGCGGTATTGATCAGATTTAAATCACGAAAACCAGGAGCCCCCCCATGTTCGCCATCTACGATATCGAAGGCCGCCGCTTCCACGACACCCTGGAAAATCTGCGCAAGGTGCGAGAAACCCAGGCCAATCCCGGGAGCGCAACTCATCATTTATGACGATATTCTCTTCGCGCCGGTAAGCCTTTCTGATCTGTTCAACCATCTCGTTAATCTGCGACAGGAAGCGATCAGGATCATACTTCGGGCGCATGGGGATGGTGAAGGCCAGAAAGATGCCCGCCAGGGTTGCATGCACACCACTCTTCAACATCGCTATCCAGAGCACCACCCAGGGCAAAGGCGATATCGGTTGCCATCGGCACACCCCAGCCATCCAGGGTATGCCCCTCCGGGTTGATGCCTATGTAGATAAGCACAGGCACTACCATGCCACCTACAGCCGCAATTATCGGAAGCATCGCCTGTTTTGGGTCGGCCAGTTCCCCCACCAGAATCTCACGTTTGAGTTCCAACCCGATGACGAAAAAAACAGGGCCATCAAACCATCATTGATCCAATGATGCAGCGATTTGGATAACTGAAACCCCTGCATGCCAATCGTAAATGGCATCTCCAACAGGTGATGATAAGCCCCATTCCACGGGCTATTGGCAATAGTGAGTGCTGCAATCGCACACAGCATGAGCAGAACGCCACCGGTGGTCTGGCGGTGAATAAACTCTTCCAGGAGTGTCAATGCTCGGTCAAAGACCTTTTCCCATGGAGCGACATACTCTTTTCCGAAAGATCTTTTCATCAAAAATCTTTATATAAAGGGAAATGTAAACCTATCAGTCTTTATGTGATCACTTTGATTTTATCAGCCCTGGTATTGCTCCTCAATCTGATTAGCAAATCCGGCGCCTGCCTCAGTGTAGATATTGAACACGGCGGTGGCACCTGACTGTTGCAACAATTTCTCCTCATCTGGAAATCTTGCCGTTGCGGCAATACGTCCGGGGAAAGATATCCCCCGCAGTTGCCCCAAGGCATCCAGGCTGGTTTGAAGATTGGGCAGTGCCAGCATGACGAGTTCGATGCTGTGCTCTTGTTCTATCTTGTCCCAGAAATCCGCATCGCTAGGGTCACCGTGCAAAACATTGCGCCCCATGGACCGGTGTTTTTTTCTCAACTCGGCATCAAAGTCGATACCGACCACGGTTTCACCATGGAGTTCGCGCATCTTGTCATAGGCACCACTGCCTACCCTGCCCATACCGAAGACGGCAATGGTTGCACCGCGTGTATCCAACAACATGTCGTCCGGAAGCCGCTCTTTACGTTGAAATTTGCGCCAAAAGTCACCGCACAAGCCATAGATCTTGTCATCCCTGCTATTTAACGGTGCCGCGACGACAAAAGAGACGGAGAGCGCGATGGCAATAACGACCAGCCATTCACCAGCCATCCAGCCGTTCGTTACCCCAATCGCGGCCACGATCAGGCCGAATTCACTGTAGTTGCTCAGGTTCAGGGTCGCTAATAGGGAAGTCCGTGCCCGGAGCTTGAAACGGGTCATCAGACCGAAAAAGAGTGCGGATTTAACAAGGACAAAGGGTACCAGCAGTAATCCGATCATCAACGCCTCCAGCGAGAGCCGTCCAGCCATGCCGATGGAGAGGAAGAAACCCACCAGAAACAGGTCCTTGAAACCCAGCATCGATTTGGCCATTTCGCTTGATTTGGGGTGAGTGGATATCAACACTCCCACAATGAGAGCACCCAGATCGTCCTTCACTCCGACCAACTCAAACAGTTCGGCTCCGCCCAAGGCCAGGACCAGGCCATACAGAATCAACAGTTCGCCATGACCTGTTTTTTGCAGCAGATGGTGAAACAGCGGTCGTAGTGGAATGAGTAGCAGCAGCAACAGCGCCCAGAGCGAAGGGAGCTTCCCCGTGGATGCTGCCAGAAAAATGACCGCGGCCAAGTCCTGCATCACCAGGATGCCGATAGCGATCTGTCCATGCAGGGAGTTCATCTCCCCCTTCCCCTCTAACGACTTGACCACGAATACGGTACTGGAGAAGCTCAATGCAAAGGCCAGCATCAGCGAAAGCCGGAGATCCAGACCGGAGAACAACGGCACACTCACCAGGGCCAGACCAAAGATAGCTGCTCCGAAAAGGGCAATGATAATAGCGATATGCAGCGCAGTCACCGACCAGACCTGCGGTCTTATCAAGACCTTCAGATCCAGCTTTAGGCCAACGGTGAACAACAACAGAGTGATGCCCAGATCAGCAAGCTTCTGCAACACCTCTCCGCTTACGATACCCAGGGCGTTGAGCACGAAACCGGTTGCCAGGAAACCCACCAACGGCGGCAAACCAATCAGTCTTGCCAGGAAACCCAGGAAGAAAGCCAGAGAAATCCAGGAAACATCACCTAGTGCTATTGCAACCCATTCAAAATCCATGGATTTTTCCCCCAGTTAAATTCGGATTAAAGTGCACTCTCCTTGCACCCGCGTATCCAGTCACGCAGTGACTCCGGCGACATGACCGTAGGGTCACCCAGTTGATCCGCCCCAGCATGGGCGAGTTCCTCGGGAAGATCGTTGATCAAGCTGTCCAGATCGGCGGCGCTTTGAATCTCCTCGTCGATGAGTCTCGCCATATCCTCACTATGCGCCAGACCATGTACCCGAACCGCTTTGACCAGCCCCTTGAGCAGGATCTCCCAAGTGCTCATGGGACCTTGGGTGATAGACGCGGATTCGGCAAAGGAATCGATAAAGGCAAAGGGCACGGTTTCAATCCGTTCTCCTTGAGCGATGGCCGCGAGTATCCAGTCGGTATCGAAAGAGAAATCGAGCACGCAGACCACATCGAGGATACGTTTTAAGGTATCGCGTTCATACAATTTGAAGGCGGCTTGAGTGTCGAGGATGCCCCGAGAAAAAATCGGCGCTCCGATCATGCGCTGCATGTGACGCAACACCTTTATCCCCACCCCCCAGCGATCCTCCTGTTTTACCAAAACGGCGCCCTTGGCTTTGCGATTGCCCAACACGATGGGCGCGCCCTGTTCCAGGTGTTTCTGCAATAGCAGACCGACCTGGCCAAGATGCACTGAACAATCGGCATCGGTGTAAATAACCGCGTCCATGCCATCATCGATCGCCTGTTGACATCCAAGGATCACGGCTCCGCCCTTGCGCGATTCGTTTACGGAATGAATCGTGCTGAGAATGCCGCTCCCCTTCCCCACCGCCTCTTCGAGAAATAGGACCTTTATCTTGTGAGCATGCTCTCCGGCATCGCGGGCGATCTGCTGGGCAATCGAGCCGCTACCGTTTGGACATCCATCATCGACCACATACAGGGTCCAGGTGACGGGCGTATCCTTAGTAATCCAAGACAGCTGTTCAGTCTTGCGGCGCAATGAATCTTCGCCATTGGGATTGGATTCGGATCTGGGTCGAAGACGATTCTGCTCCCCCCACATGGCTAACACGATCCCCACGGCACAGGGCTGGGCATTACGCTGCATGAATCGCCGTGATTCATACAACTTAGCGGCCAGACGAAACTCCAGTGGGGTGCCATCCCGCAACGCAGCCTCTCGCACCTGCTCTATATCCAACCCTGGAATGTCCAGGAGAGTTTGCGCCAAGGTATAAAGACGCTGTTGATCTCGAGCGCTGGTGAGATCACATCGATCGGCGGCATTCTCAATAATGTCTTCTAGATTCATTTGTAAATCTCCTCTCTTTTTTTAATTATTGAGTTTTAGAGGGTCACCTCACACCATGAAGAGCATGAAGAACATAAAGGTGTTACAAAACAAAGCTTTTAATACCTTGCTTTAGCGACCTCACATTGAAGTTGATCAGAAA
>JAAEPA010000975.1 GCA_024222475.1 Gammaproteobacteria bacterium
GCCGGTGCTTCTTCTGTAGGTAACGTCAGAACTTGAGGATATTTCCCTCAAGTTTTTCTTCCCCACTGAAAGTGCTTTACAACCCGCAGGCCCTCTTCACACACGCGGCATCGCTGCATCAGGCTTTCGCCCATTGTCCAATATTCCCCACTGCTGCCTCCCGTAGGAGTCTGGGCCGTGTCTCAGTCCCAGTGTGGCTGATCGTCCTCTCAGACCAGCTACGGATCGTTGCCTTGGTAGGCCATTACCCTACCAACTAGCTAATCCGACGTAGGCTCATCCAATAGTGCCAGGTCTCCGAAGAGATCCCCAGCTTTCCCCCGTAGGGCGTATGCGGTATTAATCCGAGTTTCCTCGGGCTGTCCCCCGCTATTGGGAAGATTCCTACGTGTTACTCACCCGTCCGCCACTCGTCGCCAGAGAGCAAGCTCTCCGCGTTACCGTTCGACTTGCATGTGTTAAGCATGCCGCCAGCGTTCAATCTGAGCCAGGATCAAACTCTTCACTTTAATACTATTTACGGATAGCTCCGTAGAACTGATTAATGAAGGTCTAACCCATCACTTGTAGGAGTGTTGGGCGACTTTCATCACATACTGTGCTACCACAGAATACGACGCAAGCACCCACACAAGCTATCTGATATCTTTTAAAAGATCCACGCCGACATTCATTCGGCGTCAAGGCGGGGGATTTTATACTCGGTCATCCATGCTTGTCAACCCCTTTCGTGCCATTCCCTTGACCTCGATACCTGGTATTCAGTGCTTCTCGACATCGAGAACGCGCATTATAAGCGCAGATTTCTTCACGTCAACCACTATTTACCGTTTTTTTTATTTAACGGTAATTGTTGCGAATTTACGCTTTCCAACTTGATAGATTTGGGTGGTTCCCGCCCTGACTTTAATCCCCTCATCACTGACCCGTTGCCCCTCAATCCGTACTGCTCCCTGTTTAATCATGCGCCGCGCCTCGTTGGTGCTTACAACTAATCGAGCATCTTTCAACACATTTGGAATCGGTAACTCACCGTCACGCGCCGCTACGTTCACCTGCGGAATATCATCGGGCATCGCTCCCTTTTGGAAACGCGCTATAAAATTAGCTTTAGCCCTATGGGCAGAATTATGCGTGTGAAAGCGGGCCACAATCTCTGATGCGAGTTGAAATTTAATATCTCGGGGATTCACCCCTTGCGTTACGTCACTCTTCATCTGCTCTACTTCTGCTAAAGGCCTAAAACTAAGCAACTCGAAATAATCCCACATTAAATCATCGGATACTGACATGATCTTACCGAACATCTCCTCAGGTGCCTCGGTGATACCTATGTAGTTATCCAATGACTTGGACATTTTCTGTACACCGTCGAGCCCCACCAAGATAGGCATGGTAATAATCACCTGCGGGGCTTGATCGTATTGTTTCTGCAACTCCCTACCCATTAGAAGGTTAAACTTTTGGTCCGTCCCCCCTAATTCAACATCCGATCGCATCATTACTGAATCATACCCCTGAACCAAAGGATAGAGAAATTCATGAATGGCGATTGGTTGGCCGCCGCTGTAACGTTTATGAAAGTCATCTCGCTCCAGCATACGAGCAACTGTATGTTTAGCGGCCAACTGCACCAATTGCGCCGCAGTCATTCGGTTCATCCACTCGGAATTGAAACACAAGCGCGTCTTGTCCGGATCAAGAATTTTGTAAACCTGCTCTTCATACGTCTTAGCATTTTTGAGTACCCCTTCATGACTGAGCGGTTTTCGGGTCGCGTTCTTTCCCGTAGGATCACCGATCATGCCGGTAAAATCCCCGATGAGAAACATCACCTCATGACCGAGCTCCTGAAACTGGCGCAGCTTGTTGATTAACACAGTATGTCCCAAATGCAAATCGGGAGCAGTGGGATCAAAACCCGCCTTGATTTTCAGCGGCCTATCTAACTTTAATCGCTCTACCAGCTCGGTCTCGAGCAAGATCTCGTGCGTACCGCGCTTTATCAGTTCAATCGCCTCTTCGGTTGTTGGCATTATGCGCTCCTCTGGATTCGCCAGCGAATAATCTGCTGCTTGACCTTCAATATCATCGTACCTACCATCAGTCTTTGGAGAAATATCAGTTAATTGACCTACCTACACTATACCGCTATCTTTAGGTATTTAATAATACCTTCGAATGAGGGAGCATGCGTGCATTTCAGAGACTATAAGAAACCTGATTACAGTTCTAATCTGTTCCTCAGTAGATCACCAATACGCCGACTTAGGTCTGCGCGCCCCTTCTTAGTTGTCGGAGGGCTCATGGTTCTGGCGGTGGTTATCACCTATGCTCGAGAAAGCGCATCATTGACTGCTCCCCCTCCTATTACGATGTCACATAGCACTGAAAATATACCTCTGCATGTGCCACAGCAGTTGATCTCCCCAGACCATCCAATGAAATCAATTCATGCGGTTCAAGACGGCCCCTCACCCCCCTCTGCCAGCGAACCAGAAACAAAGAATAACTGGCATGAGATAACCATAAAACGGGGTGACACCCTATCGTCGATTTTCAGCGGACTAAATATCTACGGTCAACTGGGGGAACTCATGGCGCTAGGCAAGGAGGCCCAAAGTTTCAGGCACATCCAACCAGGCCAACGCATTCGGATACGCATTGATGCGAATACACTGGAGGAGCTTATCTTTGAGCAGAACAAATCGGAGCAACTCCACGTCACCCGGCAACCCAACGGGCTGGATATCATACACGTCAACAAACCGGCAAAGTCTCGACGCACAGTTGCCTCAGGAAATATAAAACACTCTCTCTATCGGGCTGCTCTTCAGTCAGGATTATCTGAGCGGCTGATTATGAACCTGATTCACATATTTAGTTGGGATATTGATTTTGCCTTGGATATCCGCGAGGGCGACAGTTTTACGGTTCTGTATGAGGAATTTTATATTGACGGGGAAAAAATAAAGGACGGCGAGATAGTCGCCGCGGAATTTCTCACCCGCAGCGAACCGTTTCATGCATTCCGCTACACGGATGCCAAAGGAGTCACCGGTTATTTTTCCGCTGATGGCCGCAGAATGCGCAAAGCCTTTCTGAGGATGCCCGTAAGCTTTGGACGTATAAGTTCGAGGTTCAATTTGAGACGAAAACATCCAATTCTAAACAAAATCCGGGCCCATAAGGGGGTCGATTACGCAGCCCCGGCAGGTACTTCAGTAAAGGCCGCAGGAGATGGTAAGATCGTATTTCGCGGAAGAAAGGGAGGTTACGGCAAAACAATTGTCCTGAACCACGGTGGGAATTACTCCACCCTGTATGCTCATTTATCGCGCTATGCCCGCAACGCTAAAGCAGGACAGCGAGTTAAACAGGGACAAACCATCGGCTATATCGGCAAGAGCGGCTTGGCAACAGGCCCACATCTACATTACGAATTTAGGGTCAACGGCATGCACCGCAACCCCTTGACCGTCAAACTGCCTTCGGCGAAACCCCTACCCAAAGCCGAATTGATCAATTTCTCTTCAGAAATCCAACCCCTCATGGCCGAATTGAAGTTACACCGCCACTCATCGGTCGCCATCATCGATTAGGGGTGCGGACGAAGCCAGCAAACCCCGGCGCCAGATAACTGACTAAATTCACGACACGAAATAGAAGGCACGGCTACCGCGGAGCGAACCCTCAAGTCCGTACTAAAAAATGGGCCCAGGAAAGCACCGTTTCTTTATTGTCTCTGTAATAGCTGAAGAATTCTTGATGGACCCTCAGCCCCAAAGATCACGTTGAGAACGAGGAGCCACAACCACAGGTCGTAGTTGCATTTGGATTGCGGATCACAAACTGAGCCCCTTCAAGGCCTTCTGTGTAATCGATTTCAGCCCCAACCAGATATTGAAAACTCATTGGATCAATCAACAAGGTTACCCCGCCTTTTTCCACTTGAGTATCGCCATCCTGGATGTCCTCATCGAAGGTAAAACCATATTGAAACCCGGAACAACCGCCCCCTGACACGAAAACCCGAAGCTTGAGTTGCTCATTGCCTTCTTCGTCGATAAGCTCTTTGACCTTGGCCGCTGCAGCATCGGTAAAATTCAGCGGATCCGGCATTGAAAGATCTGTTGCATTCATTGTGACTCCACCTTATTGGAAATAGTTATCGATGCCTAAGTTACCATTAGTTGATTAATTCAGTCAAGAATTATTCCCTGCTTGGGAAATCTCTTCGACCATTGCCATCGGCATCTCTTCTACTTCCTCTTTGCGGTACTCTACGGACCCGGTTTCCCCCTTGCAATGCACTAGATTACCATTGACTTCTGCCCCACTGGCCATTTCCAGGAGGTTGTAGTACACATTGCCATTGATCCGAGTATGCGCCAGCAAGTCCAATCGCTGTGCCGCATAAACATCGCCTTGCACCTGGCCGTTCAACACTAAATTGGGGACTTTTATATCCCCTTCAATAATACCCTTGTCACTTAGAATCAAAACATTCTGCCCTTGGCTATCGGCCACAACATTGCCTTTAATCTTACCTTCCACATGAAGGCCACCATTGAAATTCACGTCACCAGCGATATTAGTATCTTGGCCGATTAAGGTGTTGATTTGAGCCATATTTGATCTTTTTTTTCCGCCCCACATCGTTAAATGCCTCCAGCTAGTAATTTTTTCCATGAATAGGAGCGTTGGATTGTGTCCAGTCGCTTTCCTCTGGGATCAACCTGAATATTCACATCGGAAGGCGCAAAACCTAATGGCATCATTAGACCGCCTTCAAGGGTTTGAAAATATTTGAATGAGAAAGGGATATCCGTATCCTGCTGGGGGGATAGGTCTTTAAGTGATAACGTAACAGGATTGCCGTTCTGTTTACCGATAATATTGATAGAAACCTTGCCTCGGGCGATCAGGCCTTTTCCGCTAATCTGAGTAATTACCAGCCTGTACAGATAGCCTCTTTCCTTGTTAGCCCTTGAAACCCGTATTTCCTGCAAATGAAGACCGCGTTTCAGTTCAGAGGGTGATACTATATTTTTATAGAATAACAGCTCCTCTTTGAGCCTCATCATCCGGGTTTCCATGGCATTCAAACTCCGTTTTGCCTCTTTGTATGCCTCAAACTTAACGCCAGTGGATTGCTGCAGCAACGCCAGCTGTCTCAACAACCGAGTCTTCTGCTCCTCAAGCTCAGTGAGCTTTAATCTGAGCACATTGATTTCCCACCCGGCCCGCTCATTTTCATAACCACTGACAGAGTGACCAACCCAGTAGGAAAGCCCACAGAACAGCAGCAAGGCAAAGAGACCAAGCGCGAACAGAGCTCGTCGCCACCATGGGCTATAGCGCTGGATCCTGACATGTGTTTCCATGCTGATACCGATGCTTACCCCAGGAGGAGATCTACCTTTGCCTATGCCCCCCATTGCGGGGAGCGAATCTCTATGATTACGGAACCCATGCCAACGCCTGCAAACCCAGCGCCTCATTATACTCAAACATCAGATTCATGTTTTGCAGAGCCTGACCGGCCGCCCCTTTTACCAGATTGTCAATGACGCTGAGAATCACGGCGACATCTCTCCCCTGAGGCCGGTGAATCGCTATCCGACAAGTATTAGCACCACGTACTGTACGGGTCTCCGGATGCGCGCCCCAAGGCATCACATCTACAAACGGTTCAGCGGCGTAGCGATTGACGTAAAGCCCCTGTAGATCCACATCGCCAGTTGTAAGATTGGCATAAATAGTGGCATGTATTCCACGAATCATGGGCATCAAATGAGGAACAAAAGTTAACCCAACGGCCTTGTCCGTGCTCAATTCAAGCCCCTGGATAATCTCAGGTAAATGCCTGTGTCCAGTAACACCATAGGCCTTGACACTCTCGCTAGCCTCACTCAGCAAAGTGGCAATTGCGGCCTTACGCCCCGCTCCGCTGACACCTGATTTGGCATCTGCGATCAGCTGAGAGGCATCCGCTACCCCTTGCTCAATCAAGGGGGTGAGACCCAGTATTACAGCCGTGGGATAACATCCAGGATTGGCTACTAATCGAGCCTTACTAATAGCTTCCCGATTGATTTCGGGTAACCCATACACTGCCTCTGCAAGCAGATCGGAGCAGCAATGAGCCATGGCATACCAGCGTTCCCAAACGGATGAATCCTTTAATCTGAAATCCGCGGAAAGATCGATTACGCGCGCGCCGGATTCCAGGATCTGGGGAACCATTTTCATCGCCGTCCCATTTGGGGTAGCAAAAAACACCACATCACATTCCGCGAGCATTTTGGCATTCGGTGCGGAAAAACTCAGATTCACACTACCGCGCAGGCTCGGAAAAAGCTCGTCTACCCGCTTGCCGGCTTGAGCTCTCGAAGTAATCACCGATAATTCAGCTTTGGGATGCATTGACAAAAGCCGCAACAATTCAAGCCCTGTATAACCTGTACCACCAACTATTCCTACCTTTATCACAAATTCACCTATTGATTAACTCTTGTCTACTAGGAGCACGCGCACTCCATTGACCCGTTTCTTTAGATAGCCAGCCCACCACATCGCACGCTACCGCTAACAACCCCATATCATCTGGCATAATGCGCGTATGAATACGCCACGCTCCCCGAATAAGCTCGTCGATCATTTACTCCACAATCTGCGCATTAGTCTATCTCGACCCGATGCCATGGTCCAACTGGCTGTTCTGGGGCTAAGCACCGGAGTGGTCTCCGGAGTCGTTGTCGTCGCTTTCAGATTGGTAATAGAAGGCCTACAGATTAGTTTACTTCCAGGCATGATGGTCGAAAATTTTGAGTCGCTTCCCATTTGGTGGCGGATAGGTTTTCCGATTCTTGGTGCATCGCTGATTGCCTTGATTTTCAAGTTCTTTGCCGCGGGGGAAAACCTTGTGGGCGTGGTCCATGTGTTAGAACGGTTGGCCTATCACCAAGGCAAACTGAACTTGCGCGGCTTGCTTTTGCAATTCACAGTAGCAAGCATTGCGATCATCAGTGGTCACTCTGTGGGCAAAGAAGGGCCCGGCATTCATCTTGGTGCCGCGAGCAGCAGCCTGATCGGTCAAGGTCTGGGGCTGCCGAATAATACCTTGCGAACCCTGGTCGCCTGCGGCTGCGCTGCGGCAATCGCCGCATCATTCAACACCCCGTTGGCTGGAGTCATTTTGACATTGGAGGTTATCATGATGGAATATACTGCGGCCAGTTTTACGCCGGTAATCCTTGCGGCTGTCAGCGCGACTGCAGTATCACGCGCATTTTACGGTGCCGAACCCGCATCCAGCGCGCACTCGTTAGAATTAGTGTCGTTGATGGAACTCCCGTATATGTTCGTGGTAGGGATTATTATCGGCACCGCTTCAGCATTGTTGATATGGTTGACAAAATGGTTTGCGCAACGGGGCAAGAACAGCTCACTGTGGCTGCGCCTTGCTATGGCCGGTCTGCTGACAGGCGTATGCGGTGCGGTGTACCCACAAATCATGGGTATCGGCTACGATACGGTGAGCCAGGCCTTGCTGGGTGAATTGAGCATTACGCTCCTGCTCGGTGTAATTTTTTTCAAGGTTATCGTCACCGCCGGGGCCATAGGCCTTGGGGTCCCCGCCGGCGTTATCGGCCCGACCCTGTTCATCGGCGCCTGTATCGGGGCAATGATGGGCATTGCGGCCCAGATTTTTTCTGACGGTGCATCCTCAAATAGTGGACTCTATGTCCTATTGGGTATGGGTGCAATGATGGGCGCCACACTGCAGGCTCCCCTGGCGGCACTCACTGCGGTTGCAGAGCTGACTTACAACCCGAATATCATCCTGCCCGGCATGTTGACTATCGTCGCGGCGGGCCTGACCAGCCGCCAGCTATTTTCCCAACGATCAATATTCACAACCCTGATACGCTGCCGAGGTTTGGATTACAGCCATGACCCGATACTTCAGGCCATGCGCCGCGTCGGGGTGGCCAGCGTGATGAACCGACGAGTACAAAGACAGAATGACCTCATCAAACGATCTACTGCAGAGGAGCTCATGTCTAAACACCCTGACTGGATCGTCATTGATCAAGACGGGCAAGCTACCACGCTGTTAAGAGCCCTCGATCTCGCCCGCTACATGAAAGAATCCAAGGATATCAATATTGATTTGTTGAAAATTCCCGCAAAACGCCTGCAAGTCACCCCCATTCCATTACAAGCCAGCGTAGACGAGGCGCTGAAACGCCTCAACGAAACTCAAGCAGATGCAATAGTTGTGGAACGCATTACCGCACCCGGCGTTCGGCGAATTTATGGCGTTTTGACCAAAGAAGCCTTGGAAGGCTCCTATCGCCTTTAACAGCGGCTACTCTGCGGGCCCCACTAAGGAATGTTACCTAAATAACCACCCTATCTGACTTGCCTTATCGTCCGCCTTCGGTATTACCCCAACGACACAGCTACTGTTTCCCGGCTCTCACCAGACCACCCAGACCTTCTTTCACCAGGGCGTCATTGAGCACATCGCGTATAACAACGGGGTCATCCATCTGCCTGACCTCATCTAGAAGTTCTTTGGCCCTAGCCCGGCTGAAGCTGCCAATCACCCATTTCACCCGCGTCAGGCCGGCCACACTTACGCTGAGGCTATCGATACCCATGCCCAGCAACAGAATCACCGAGGCGGGATCAGTGGCCATCTCGCCGCAGACGCTCACCGGTTTTTTCGCCCGGTGGGCACCCTCGACAGTCGCCATCAAAGCCTCGATGACAGAAGGATGAAGCGTGTGGTACAAATTGGAGACCAGCGGGTTGTTTCTATCGACGGCAAGCATGTACTGCACGAGATCATTGGTACCGATACTGAGAAAATCCACCTTGCGAGCAAGTTTTTCCGCAAGGTATACCGCGGAAGGCACCTCCACCATCACCCCCACCTGTGGAACGATCGTGTTCACATCCTCATCGAGCAACTCATACCAGGCCCGGTGCATCAGACCCAAGGCATCATCCACCTCACTCAAGGAGTTGATCATGGGAAATAGAATCTGCATGTTATTAAGTCCCGCACTCGCCCTGAGCATTGCCCTGAGCTGCGTCAGGAAGATCTCAGGGTGGTCCAGCATTACCCGGATACCTCGCCAACCCAGAAAGGGGTTATCCTCTTTTATCGGAAAATAAGGCAGTACCTTGTCGCCTCCCATATCCAGGGTGCGCAAAGTGACTGGCCGAGGAGCGATCTCCTCCAAAATCTGCCGATAGATATTGCACTGTTCTTCCTCTCCCGGGAATCGATCCCGCACCATAAAAGGAAACTCGGTTCTATAAAGTCCGATCCCATCGGATTGCGTCTGGAACACGACGCTAAGATCGGCCAACAAACCGCTGTTAACATAGACCGGTATCCGTTCCCCGTCACGGGTGACCGCCGGCTTGCCATCAAACTTGGAAAGCCCCTGAGCCAGCTCACGCTCCTCAGCCTCAAGACGGCAAAACTCCTCCCGCACTTGTTTGCTCGGATCAATATGGAGCTGCCCTGTGTATCCGTCTACGATTACTTTCCGGCCGTCCAGCCGCAAAAGGGGTATATACCCTGCGCCCATGATAGCGGGAACACCCAACGCCTTGGCCAGGATAGCCACGTGAGATGAGCGTGA
The DNA here is from genome assembly GCA_024222475.1 of Gammaproteobacteria bacterium. Classification (GTDB taxonomy): domain Bacteria; phylum Pseudomonadota; class Gammaproteobacteria; order JAAEPA01; family JAAEPA01; genus JAAEPA01. The sequence goes on from JAAEPA010000975.1 coordinate 9,669, forward strand.
ACCACGACCGGAGACAACCCCAGTGAGGTTATTGGAAGGTATTTCTGCCAGTTCGGCAACACTTATATCATCACCGATCAGCACCACGTGATCAGGACATTCGCCTTGGTGAACCTCGTTTTTTTGTAAATGTTTTAGGATTCTACGACCAATGGCCCGAATATCATCCGCACGCTCCCGCAGATAAGGATCTTCCATTTTTTCAAACAGACCGACATGCTCGGCAATGGTCTGACGCAACGCCCCTGGAGCCCAGTTGCCCGCCTTGATTTTACGAACAATGTCATCGACCAGCGTATCGCTACCCATCATCATCACAAAGGCATCGAATATGGCCCGTTCCTCGGCAGGCAAGCGCTTCCCCATACTCACCTTGATATCAAGCATCTCTTTTTGTGCTTTACGCACTGCCCGTTTTAAGGAACGGACCTGATGTTTGATCTTGCCGGGCTTGCGGTCGGGTACGGAATCAAGATCGGCATGGGGATTTAAGATAACTGCAATGCCGATACCGACACCGGGAGCACCCGAGACACCCATGATTGAGACATCGGTATGGTCCGTCTTCGGTGTCAAAGAGCCGATGTCACCACTGAGTCCTGCATAGCTAATGGTGCTAGCCAATTGGGCAGCCAAGGTTATTAGAAAAGCGGTATGCTCCTCATCGAACCCTCGTTCATCGTGCTGTTGAACTACCAGTACCCCGAGCATCATCCTTTTGTGGACGATGGGAATTCCAAGAAAGGCTTGGTAGCGCTTTTCTCCCGTTTCGGGGAAATACTTATAGCGAGGATGTTGCTCCGCATTCCGGATATTAACCGGTTCGGCCCGTTGCGCCACCAGGCCTACCAGCCCCTCCGAAAACCTGAGCCTGACCTTGTTCTCGGCCTTGGGATTGAGTCCATCGGTTGCCATCAATACCAGTTCCTGATCGTTATTCGTCGCCAGATATACCGAACACACATCCACCTTCAGGAACTGTTTGATCCTGCGGACAATAATATCCAATGCCTGATCCAGCTCAGCTGCGGCATTGACCTCCTGAACGATACGGCGAAGAACATTCAGCATTGATGTCTTTAATCCGACAATTTCATATTTCACCTAGATCCTGCAAGTAATCGTGCTTACAGAGTGCGAGCCATTGATTCATAGAGTAAATTCAAGACTGAGCGGAGCAGTGACGCATGGAGATGCCGTTAACGGACTTCAGTATGGAATCCTTATTGTGATTCCCGAAGGAGAAGATACTACTATACGGATCAATAGCTTGTACTATTTGTATACCTCCACTTGCAGGATCTAGGTTTCAGTTTAACCTGAATTCAGGTAACTTAAGTACCATCGAGGGCTTCCTAGGAGCCTGTCCGAGAGGCCTATCACTGTGGGCAGCCCGGTAAGGCACGACACAAGCAATACTCACCCGGGTTTGTCATCTATCCGGCCTAAGGAGACCTCCGAGATCTTGGCGGAATGGGTGGCATCTTACTGTTGAACAACAAAGGCGCTAATTCATGCAATGCAAGTTCATAGACGCGACGCTTAAAAAACACAACTTCCTGCATGGGATGCCAATACTCAACCCAACGCCAGCCATCGAATTCTGGCTTTCTGGAGCATGCCAGATTGACACATTGCTCGCCCCCGACCAGACGCAACATGAACCATACCTGCTTCTGACCAATGCAACAGGGTGTACAGTTACGCCGAATAAAATGCTTGGGCAATTTGTATCGTAGCCACTCCTTAGTGCGCCCGATTACCTCCACTTGGTCTGATTTCAATCCAGTTTCTTCACGTAATTCTCTGAACAGAGCCTGCTCGGGGGATTCATTGCATTGAATTCCTCCTTGAGGAAACTGCCATGCGTTCTGCCCCACCCTTTTGCACCAGAAGACCCGGCCCTGGAGGTCGCTTAAGATAATGCCAACATTGGCTCGGTAACCCTCGCAATCAATCACTTGTCTGATACTACGATAATCCTTGATAATTACCCAATTATTTCATACGGGCTGGTTTTCGGCAAATCGAGACCCTCGGTTCAGGCATATCGCCAAACCGACTGAGTCGAATACCAAATCGTTCCCCATCTTCAACCTGATCATGGAAATACAATGACTCTAGCGTTATTCGACCTTGACAATACTTTGCTCAATGGAGACAGCGACTACCAGTGGGGACGGTTTCTAGTCGCTGAAGGAATCGTTGATGCCGCATACTATGAACGAAAAAACCAGTATTTTTACGATCAATACAGGACTGGGGCATTAGATATTTATGAATTTTCACGATTTGCCTTCAAACCATTAGCAGAGACACCTCTACCGGAGCTGCATAAATTGCGCGATGGATTTATCGCCCAACGCATTCGACCGATAATTCTCCCCAAGGCCAAGGATCTGCTGGCTCGGCATCGCCGCCAAGGTGATCTATTGGTCGTTATTACTGCAACTAATCGGTTCGTCACCGCCCCCATCGTCAAGGAGCTGGGAGTAGATGCCCTCATCGCAACAGATCCGGAATTCAAAGAGGGCCGCTACACCGGCGAACTACAAGGCATACCCTGTTTCAAGGAGGGCAAGGTCACTCGCTTGAATGCGTGGTTGGAACAGACTGAGCATGACTTAATAGGCAGTTGGTTTTACAGTGATTCTCACAATGATATCCCATTATTAGATATCGTTACCCATCCGGTGGCAGTAGACGCCGATCCACAACTGATCGAACATGCAAGGAATAAAAACTGGCCAATCATATCTCTAAAACACTGATCGAACGATCCCTAAGCGGGTACCTCAACCATCTCGAAATCCTCTATCGAGGCGCCGCATTCGGGACAAGTCCAGTTCAGAGGGATATCCTCCCATCGAGTACCCGGCGCTAAACCCTCCTCGGGGTCCCCCTTTTCTTCATCATGTACCCAACCACAGATGACACACATATATGTTTTATAGTCATTCAAAGCAAAATCCCCTATTCAATGCAATGTATATGCATCGAGGCATACCCATGACGGATGGGTATAGTACTCATGCCACACATTTTAAAATGGTAAAGTGATGGTGGAATAAACGGAGCAAGCGATGCGCAATCCCGAAGATATACCCGTGGTTTTAACTTTTGGTGGATCAGACCCAACCGGTGGAGCAGGCACCCAGGCCGATGTCGAGGCCATTGCAAGCATGGGTTGTCATGCCGCTCCGGTTACCACAGCACTGACGGTGCAGGATACTACCAATCTCATGGCATTTGTACCACACGACGCCGAGTTAGTGATGCAACAAGCTCGGGCAGTGCTGGAGGATATACCCATCTCGGCGATAAAAATCGGCTTTACGGGCAGTGTGGAAATCATTCAGACTATCCACTCATTACTAACGGATTATCCGCAATTACCCGTAGTCGTCGATCCCATTATCAGCGCCGGGGGCGGCAGGGCCATGACCGACGATGGGATGATCTCGGCCATGAATACCCTGTTAGTGCCGCAGAGCGTTGTCATAACGCCAAATACTCACGAAGCCCGTCGCTTGGCCCCTCAGGCCGACTCTCAGAACGCCTCGGCGATGGCCCTCTTAGATCAGGGTGCCGATCACGTGCTGATCACCGGAACCCACCTCAAATCTTTCGATGTCATCAACATATTATACGGCAACAATCGCAAGCTGGAGGAGTTTACATGGAAACGGCTAGAGGGTAGCTATCATGGTTCCGGGTGCACCCTGGCCGCCTCGATTAGCGCCTTGTTGGCTCAAGGACATCAAACCCTATCGGCCGTGCGCAAAGCTCAGGAATACACGTGGAAGACACTCAAATACGGTTACCGTATCGGCATGGGACAATACCTGCCTAATCGCTTTTTTTGGGTTAATTCAGAGCAATGAAAGACGGTATATACGAAATAGACTACCCACGGAAAGTACAGAAGTTAACTGGCCTATACGTGATCACTGACGGAACATTGACCCCAGCGGAGTCACTGCTCAAGCAGGTGGAACAAGCCATCCTAGGCGGAGCCCGCCTGGTACAATATCGCAACAAAAGTGACGCGAGACAACGCTGTCTCGCGCAGGCCCGTGATCTAGCGAGATTATGCACAGAACACGATGTGCCCCTGATTATCAATGATGACGTGGCAATGGCAGACTCATCCGGAGCCGATGGCGTACACTTGGGAATGGATGATAGCGCTCTGTATATTGCTCGGTCGTTGTTGGGCGAGGAGGCGATAATCGGCATATCCTGTTATAACGATCTCGACCAGGCCATCAGGGCCGAATCCGATGGCGCGGACTATGTGGCCTTCGGTAGTTTTTTCTCCTCGCCCACCAAACCCCGAGCCATCAGGGCCGATCCGGCATTGCTTCGCCGGGCGACTGAATGCCTTGACATTCCTATTTGCGCGATAGGAGGCATCACTGCCGACAATGCCGGCACACTCATCCAGGCCGGGACCGATATGGTAGCAGTCATCAGCGACGTGTTCGCCAGCGCCTATCCCGAGAGACGTGCACGCAACATAGCTCAGATATTTTGTAAATATCCAGCTAACCCAACTCATAGAAAATCTATCGCGTAGGTCAGGTTAGCATAGCGTAACCCGACAGAATCCAAATCCGAGGTGTCGGGTTACGGCCTAAAGGCCTAACTCGACCTACATAAACTAATGACCAAGGCAATTCAATGACCCAATCAAACGAACTTTTTTCCGCTGCCAAACGCCATATACCGGGTGGGGTCAATTCTCCGGTGCGCGCCTTCAATGGCGTGGGTGGTGACCCGGTATTTTTCGATCATGCCCGAGGCGCGTATCTCTACGACACCAACGATAATAGATATATCGATTACGTGGGATCATGGGGGCCCATGGTGCTTGGACATGCCCATCCGGAGGTGATCGAAGTGGTGCAACAAGCCGCGGAGAAGGGACTGAGTTTCGGTGCACCCACGGTTGTGGAGACCGCAATGGCGGATAAGGTATGCGAACTCGTACCCTCCATCGAACTGGTGCGCATGGTAAATTCTGGTACCGAGGCAACCATGAGCGCACTACGACTCGCCCGCGGATTTACCGGCCGCGATACCGTTGTTAAATTCGAGGGCTGTTATCACGGCCACGGGGATTCACTATTGGTCAAGGCCGGTTCCGGTGCCCTGACCCTGGGAATACCCAGCTCCCCCGGGGTACCCGCAGCGCTGGCCCAACATACGCTGACGCTCCCCTATAATAACCTTGATCAGTGCCGCGAGACCTTCAGTCGCCTGGGACCAAAAATCGCTTGCGTTATCGTGGAGCCCGTAGCGGGGAATATGAGCTGCATCCCGCCTCTGCCTGGATTTCTGGAAGGACTCCGTTCACTTTGTGACAGTCATGGTGCGGTGTTGATCTTCGATGAAGTCATGACCGGATTCCGGGTTTCCTTGGGAGGCGCACAAGCTTATTACGAGGTCACTCCAGATCTCACCACTCTAGGTAAGATCATCGGAGGCGGCATGCCGGTAGGCGCCTTCGGCGGTAACCGCGAAATCATGGAACATCTGGCCCCATTGGGACCGATCTATCAGGCGGGCACCTTGTCAGGAAACCCCATCGCCATGGCCGCCGGGCTAAAAACTCTGGAACTAATCTCAAGACCAGGCTTTCATGAAGAGCTTGGCCGGAAAACCCGGAGATTGATCGAGGGCGTCCTACAGCAGGCGGAGCGCACGGGCGTTCCCATGACCGCTAACCGGGTGGGCGGCATGTTTGGATTGTTCTTTACTCAAGCACAGACTGTGAACTATTTCGCCCAAGTAAGCGACTGCGACATCGAGCGATTCAAACAGTTTTTTCATGGCATGCTCGGTGCCGGCGTTTATCTTGCGCCATCCGCTTTCGAGGCGGGTTTTATGTCCAGCGCCCACAGCGAAGAAGACATCGATCAGACGATTAGGATTGCCGGTGAGGTACTGGCTACTATTTAGACCCTACATTTTGACACTTTTTGCAAGTTAAAGGGGGTCAAAACATAGGATCTATGTGCGGTTACCAGACTAAATCATCCGGAACCCGGTAGTCCGAATAGGGATCATCTGCATGATCTGCTTTCTTCTCTTGCGGCTCATTACAGAGAATCACGTATTTTTCATCGCGAAGACGTATCTTCTCCACTATCGTTGATGGCACTAACTCATACCTACCATTGAGTTTGACGATGGCCAGTGTGCCTCGGCTGAGTTGCTCGCGCTCCACTTCAGTTATGTAGATTCGTTTTATCTTTTTATGATCCGCAAAGTTGAAAGGCAGGTCGCCATCGCCTGTAACTTGTCGATTTGTCTCGATGAGTTGCTTGATTTGCGCAGCAACCGCTTTGCGTTCCGCCCGTCGTTGGCGCTGGCGATTCAGCTCTCGGTCACGTTCTATTTTTTCCGCTAATGCCGGCCGTAGCTGCGATTTGTCTTGTTTGCCTGTTTTAGGTTTACTTTTTCGCCGCTGCCGTTCCTGCTTGCGCTTGTCTATTTTCGCCTTTTTGATCTGTTTTTCATCAACTAAGCCTACTTGTAGCAATTGATCATGTATCGATCCCATAAGTTTCGTCTCTTTGGTTGATAAAACCAATACCGAGGTATTTTATATCATGCTCTGAAACAAAAAATCAGCCAATTTATCTGGGTGCGGCAACATGGTTTTCAAGCTCTTCGTACGCTATCGATACGGAACGGTTGACTTTTTCCTCTACGAGATTGAGATAAGTTTCCATCCGATGCGCATCTATATTTTCCTGGCTAGGTTTTTTATTAAAAAATCCCATGCCATGCCTCAAGCTGTTTAAACCTTCCAAAGTGGCATAATATTGGCCAGGAAGTAGGACATGTGCCTTGCCGAGGTGCCAAAATATATCCATATTGACACTCATTAAATCTGATATATCGAAAGGCGGCATAATAGGAACCATATCATGCTCGGTAACGATGCGTATAACGTTTAAGTTCTCAAACCTGGAGGCGCCGGAGCGATTCGTAACTTTGGGTTGGCCAAAGGTAACAACATCGCCTACTTTGTAGCTATCAACCGCAAGATGCATCGCCAGGATCAATGCGACGGCACCGCCCAGACTATGCCCTGTAAGGTGAACTGTATAACCAACTTCTATCCTGGGTTTGAGTTCTCGATAGAGATTGGCGGCCGATTGCGAAAATCCGGTATGAAGACGAATGCCCGTATGGCTATCCTCTTGCAATGTGTAGCTGATATCTATGAGCGCATTTTCTAGGTTTGAGGTACCGCGTATAGAAATGAACATCGACTTGGTGACGGGATCTTTCGCAATGAAATAACCTACTTTTTCAATCTCTAATGACCCTGATCCCTCAAATATCAGTGCTTGTTCCCTACTGATTTGACCCATGTGGTCTGGATCTTGATATGCCACATGAGCGAGTCGCGCATATCTTAATAGATAACTAAAACGAGAATCGCTATTGTGAGAGGAGCTATCAGTTGCCAGTGATGTCTGTGTAACGACACATGCGGACAATAAGATTGCTGCGATGGTTCTACTGACGATGTTTTTCATCGGTGGCTGAGCTGTTCAGAATCTAACGCGATATAGACGAAACTAAAAGTAAACAGTTGGGGCGCAGCCACTGGAGGCTCATTAGGCACAGCTTGCGTATTGCTTCAGTCTCCGCCGATCGAGCTTCCCCAAACCATTACGCGGCAGTTTTGCTATCCTGATAAGCTCGCGGGGACGCTGAAAACTCGGAAGACGGTCCCGACACCAGTCCTGAAAGCCCCTCTCGGAAACGCTTCCGACGACCAATGCCACCAGGTAATGCCCCCATGTGGCATTCTCCCGTGCGGTGATTGCAACATCTTCGATACCCGGGCAACACAGTAACTGCTCCTCAACCTCCTGAGGATAGACGTTTTCGCCACCGCTGAGCAATACTTCATCGGCTCGAGCGAGGATGTGGAGATGGCGATGTCCATCGACATAACCTAGATCATTACTAACAAATAGGCCCGCTTCCAGCCCCAAGCCATCGATCCCTTGCGCATTGGCATATCCGAGCATGACCGTGGGCCCCGATATCCGTATGCGGCCTACACCAGTACCCGAACAACCCGCCTCATCGACGATATCGACATCCACACCCTGCAGAGGTGTACCCACGTCACCAGCCTGCCAGTCCTTGGAAATGGTGTGTAGGGTCGCCACCTGAGAGGCGGTCTCGCTCATGCCGTAGGTGGGGCAAATCGGCCACCCAGCACCCAGTGCGCGACTGGCCAGATCCCACGAAAGCGGCCCACCACCGACCAGCACCACCCGCAACCCAGGTGCAGGCGCTGCGTCAGCGCACTGATCAAGCAACCGCGAAAGCATGGCCGGCACCAGTGACAGATGAGTGACACCATGCTCCAGCAAATCACCGCAGATTCGCTGTGGATCAAATCTCTCATGCAGCAATACGGTAGCCCCGGAATGCAGACAGCGCAATAGGATGGACAAACCACCGATATGGAATAACGGCAGGCACGCCAGCCACACATCCCCAGGGCCAAGCGCGATACGCTGTTGGGCGCTGTGCACAGCGGCGCATAGATTTTGTCCGCTAAGCATCACCGCCCTTACGGCCCCGGTCGTGCCGCCGGTAGGGACCATAAGATGGACATTCTCGGCCGAGGCTGGTGATGGCGCAACCGGAGTGCAGTCTCGGTGCCGGAGCAATCCGGCCGAGGGATGCCGATTCATGCTTGGAGGCAAGACCGGAACGAACTCTTGATCCGTGATCGCCTGCGAGACATCGATCTCCTTGAGTAAGTTCAATAGACTACCCCGACGAGGATCTAAGACGAGCAAAGGACAACCACTGTATAGTGACAGGTAGAAGGCCCACGCCAGCCGTACACGGTGGCGGGTGATCACGACGATGGTCTGGCCAGACCGAAATCCTCTATCCAGAACTCCGTGGACCAAGCTACCGAGATGATCATATAGGGAGGCATAGTCCAATACTCTCTGCGCAACGATCAATGCAGCTTGGCGGGCATGCCGATGTGCCGCCCTTGAAATCCAGGCACCGGGCGATGGATCGGGCTTAGGCATGGGCCGGCTTGCAGCCAATGTGCAAACAGGCAATACCCAAGGAAAAGTTACGGTATCTCACCTCGACGAAACCCGCCTCCTCCATGAGCGCCTTCATTTCTTGCTGATGAGGGAACCGGCGGATCGACTCGATCAGATAGGTATAGGCTGCGGGCTCCTGGGCCACCCAAGCCCCGAGACGCGGGATCACCGTGACCGAAAATAGATTGTAGAAAGGCCTAATGAGTGCCAAAGGCCGGGAAAATTCCAGACACAAAAAACGCCCGCCAGGCTTAAGTACCCTGAGAATTTCCGCGAATGCCGCTTCCATTTCAGTAACATTGCGGATCCCAAAGGCGATAGTGAGGCTGTCCACGGTGTCCGAGGCAATAGGCAGAGCCTCGCCCACGCCGCCCAGCCATTGCAGACGGTTATCCTCTTTCACCCTCCCCGCGGCCATCATCTCCAGACTGGGATCACAGACGATGGTGTGATGATCCTCATCGGCCAATAACCGGGCTACATCTCCCGTGCCCCCCGCTAGATCTACGATACATTGTCCGGGCTTGGGGGCCGCCACCCGAGCTAGCGCCCGTTTCCAGAGCCGATGGATACCGAAGCTCATCAGGTCATTCATCAAATCATAACGCGGAGCTACACCGCGAAATACTTCGCGTATTCTACGCTGACGTTCATCAGCGCCTACTTGCTGACTGCCAAATGTGCGAGAAAGATTAGTCACTGAATTACTCCCCTGAGAGTGCATTTCAATCCCTATATGAGTCTGAACGCTGTTTGGAGGAATGGTCCTGTAGGATTGATTTAGACCACTCAATGTCCTGTTCAGCGGATGATATTATGTCGTTATTTTGCTCTTTTTCTGTAACCTAGATCCTGCAAGTGATTGTGCTTGCAGAGTGCAAGAGCATTATACTCTGGAACTGCAAAGCCTATTGGGATCGTACCGGCAAAGCCAGTGGCTTACAATATGGAGTGATCGCTACATCCAATGTTGACAGGGGAGTTTGCGGTCAGTGAGAATGGCTCCGTTCGTCAATCGGAACCATGAGGAGAAAACAATTGGCATGGAATCGCGGTTACGCAATGGATGGTGGGTTAGAATTGTTTTGCTTCTTCTAGCTCTCAGATAAAACTGCTTCGTTTCGCCAATGCAGATTCTTATACCTCGACGATACCCGGTTTGATTCAGGATATGAGCCAGATTCCCACTTTGACACCGAGAGAAAAAGTAATCCATTCGCCGGGGATTATCAGCGATGTCTCCTAAGGAATTCTTCATACCATGGCGGCACGGCACCATCTATTACGATGAATTCACACGCTCGGCGAGATTTCAGGCAGCAGCAGTTGACCTATCGAAAATGCCCTTTTCATCCACCGTCACTAATCCACTGAGACTGATCCACCGTTTCCAACCACTCTGCCTCGCCCTTTTCCTCCATAACCGCTGCAACCTAGATTGTCGCTACTGCTATGCTAAACCCCGGACAAAATTATCCTGCCATAAACGACTAGATCCGCGAGTTATAACAACGCCAGCCGAATGGCCTGCCCGGAATGCAAGACAACAAAACCAGCCACTGCACATTCTCTACCATGGTGGCGGCGAACCCCTGCTTGAACCAGATTTAATTAGAGCTTGCGATGAAGAAATTGAACAGGTATGTATAAAACATCGGATTAGTCAATGCAGACACCTCACCACCAATGGTGTAATCAACCCCGAAACCACACGCTGGGCCAGTGTTTTTTTTCACACCATTACGCTCTCATACGATCTGACGCCGGAGGTTCACAATAGAAACCGGCCCAGCTTGGGCCATAGACAGACATCGGTACATGTTCTAAAGACAGCGGATATCCTCCGTGATACGAGCGCAACACCACCTCCCGAATTGAGAATTCGTGCTACGGTCACAGCGGACGATGTGGAACAGATGGAACCGGCTGTGGGCTTTCTACATACCCGACTCCCAGGCATAAAGCACATTCAATTTGAACCGGTCTACCTCGACCACTCCTCACCCTATAGACATTATCCCGCCCGATTTGTCCAGTCGTTTATTCGCAGCCACAAACTAGGGAAACGGTTGGGCATGGATATCAGCTATGCGGGTGCCAGGATTACTCAGCGCCATGATCGTTTCTGCCCGATAAAACAATCTAACCTGTCACTCACACCCGATGCCTTCTACACCGCTTGTTTTCTGTCAACAGAGAATCAATTTGACTCGGACAAAGCCCTGCTCTTTGGTGACTACGACCAACCAGACATGCCCAAACTCAACCGTCTGCTGAACACACTTGAACAGGATGCACCGCACTGCCAAGACTGCTTCAACCGCAGTCATTGTGCCCGGGGCTGCCCCAACGTTTGCCCTGTAAGAATGGATTATTTAGAGACCTCAGAGGCCTACGACTGTAGTATCGAACGTTGGATCGGTTTTTATCTGATCTGTGACCGAGCGGGCATCGACATCAGTACCGCGGAATTGGAAAACATGGAACAGACTTTCCCGCCAAGACCTCACAAATCACGAAGCAGAAGTTAAAACCGAGTCATCTTCAACAATAGGATGTTTCAGAAATGCGTCCGCCATCTCTTCGCGGCCCAGCCCTTTCAGCAGTTTCCAGAGGGTAATTGCGCGAGTTTCGATACAGACGTCACTGTAGTCGGCACTTGAATCTGGTGGTGTATGCGCCACGTGACACCCTCCAGCACAATGCCACTTACAGAAACAATTAGTGCAGCGTGGCTTATTACCCACCACCATTTGCCTGATAAGGGATAGGTTTTGCATGTCGATTTGAATACCATCCAATGGTGACACGCGCCCGAATTCCAATTCAAGCCCCTCATTCCGCCAATCCTGGGGCAAAAGATAACAGCTGTTCAAAGTGCCATCGGGATCGATAATCAGCCCGTCCCTTCCCGTAGGGCAAAACGATGCTTGAATTTTATCGATCTGTGAAGTGGCATGACCGAGTTCGATACCATACCTCTGTGCAATTTCATGTCCTGCACAAAACTGCCTGATAAAAATCTCCGGATCGGCTCGCTGCGCAACAGAATCGGGAGTTTGGCGAGATTGCTTCAATGGTTCGGCGATGATAATCCCCGGTCGATAACGCCGACACATCCATTCAACGATTTGGGACAACTTTTCTACGTTCTGTTGTGTGACGCAAATGCGGATCGCGATCTCTAGTGATCCTTCAGTTAGTATTTGAACATTACGGTCAATAGTGGCGAAACTGCCGCCACCGCTGCGCATAGGTCTGACGCTGTCCTGAATTTCGGATGCCCCATCCAGAGACACAATAATCGAATCAAATTCAGCAGCAATCCATCTTGCCGTTTCCACACCAAATGCCGCGTTGGTACAGGCTCCAAAGTGCACTTCTAAGTCATGTGCTTTTGCAATTCGCCTTGCATTGTCAATAATCACCCGGACTTGCTTTATCGGTAGAAATGGTTCACCACCGAAAAATTGTACATCAAGCAATTTTTTTTCACGCTTTTTCAGATTTTCCGCAGTCCATTCGAGCAAAATCTCCGCCGCTCGAAGACTAACGCTATCCATATTTGTAGAGGCGGCATGAAAATCGCAGTAGACACAGGACATATTGCAGCCGCGGGTGGTGATGAAACCTACGAACTCGGGTGCAAAAGAACCGGATTTTGGTCCGGGACATAAGTGCAGCGTGTCGTAGAGCGCTTGGTGGACCTGGAAAAGGGCGCTGGACAGGTGACTGGTTCCAGCAGTTGCAGCCTTCCTCAGTTGCTCAAACGCTACGGTATTAACGAGTGCGGTGTAATCGGCCAGCGGTGCATAAATGAGATAGTGACCTGAATAGGGAATGGAGAATACGCTCATCCTTACGCCTATCCAAGTCAGACAGTAATATCGTTCAGTGGCCGACAGCCTCCCAGTTTCACTAGTTTCAGAAATGCCCGGCGAACCAGGGGAAATGCTTTTTCATATGGCTGGCCCTTGGTTCGGGCTAATGTTGACGCCAGTTGAGACAGATTGCTACCGTTGCCAAATTTTTCAACGACTGTGCGTTCTATCCTGTCCAGCGGCCAATCAGCGGGGACACCATTCCTTATCCCCGCTCCTTCCAGAACAGGGATAACCCGGCCGATATCAACATCACTCAATCCATCGAGTTCAGATAATTTGTAGTGTGGAGTGCCCCTTACTTCCGCGATCAATGTTTCACTCTCGGCAATTAGTCGTCCGAAGAATGCTCGTCTGTCATTCATGTCAGGTCTCCCTTTATATCTTATTTGTAGTTCATGTGACTGGTTGCCACATAGATAGATCAGTTCGGATACCAATAATGACCACCACCCTCAGAATCGCAAGAGCACACCGAGTCACAACTACAGACGGAATCACAGGAACAGACTACGTCGCAGGTACAGTTCTCCACACTGCCGCCTATATCACAGGAAACCTCTTCCTGACGGGTCTCAGCATTATATGTACGCACGAGTTCTCCAGTCACCGCATTCCATGCGGTTAAGTTACCGTCACCAAAACTGATAAAGAGCAGGCTGCTATCTAGACTGAATTCCAACACCTCCACTTCATCTGACAGCGTGATGGCCTTATTGAAAGTAGCAGCAGGCATATCGTAAATATGCACTACATTGGTGTCGTACCTGAAGGCCAGCAATGAACCGGTAGCATTGTATGCGAGCGCTTCGGAACGGCTATTCAAACCTACGTCGATCTCTTGGTTCTGGGTAGTAACGTGCCAACCTAGCACACGATAATTATTAAAAGGACTAGTAATAACAGCGAGATGATTGTCGTCCCCGCTTAGCGCTATGGCCTGGATATGGTTGCCCGCTGGCAGTGGTGACACAGGAAACCTGTTAATCTCCGCCGCAGTCAATGTATTCCATTGATGCACCGCCCGTTCGAACCCCTTCTGCGAGAACACCCGAGTCCCATCGTTGGAAAAACGGGCAATCATCGGACCACTCCCATCATGTTGGGTGTGCCTGACTTGAAAAACACCATCTCGATAGACGGATATATTAGAACTACTGAAGTCAGCTACGAGATAGGTTACGGTCCCAGTATTGCTAACATATAAAGAAACCTCGTTTCCAGCAAGAAAACTATTTTGCTCGGCACCATTGCTTGCATCGTATACTTTTATTAAAGCTCCTGTGCCCGATGAGCACACGGCCAATTTTGAACTGTCCGCACTGAATGCAAGCCCCTCATCGACAGAGCCTCGTAGTGAAACCTTCCATACCATGGCACCCGTAGAGACATTCCAGACCTTTACATAGTTGTCATACCCAGTTGTTGCAATGTAGGTACCATCTGGGCTGCGCAGGATACGCTGTAAAGTGTTCTGATGTGCCACAGCGTATTCCCTATTGCAAGCTCTTCCCATAGAAGTGGTACTCTCTCCTTCGCTACCGCCACCACATCCCGGCAAGACAGTACCCACCGTCGCTGCACCTGCGGTGGTCAATCCCTGTTTCAGAAAATCCCTCCGCCCTGACCTAGCCTTTCCTGGGAGTTGCTTACCCACTTTCGCTGTTGCCAATACCTCCGGTAACACTTCGTCTGTGGTAATTTCGTCCGGTACGTCTAATGTGTCGTTGGGACGTTGATCCCTACTCATTTGTTATCTCCTATCAGATATTTATCCTGACTGCATGGTTTTTTTGATCTGGTCCTTGGTCAGTTCACGATTGATATAACAGCGTGGACTACGGGAGGGGTCCCACGGATCTTTCGAGGTTGCCAATTTAGCTGCGCAATCCCCAGCGCAGTGCCACTTACAGAAACACTTCTCGCAATATGGTTTGTTTTCAACCGTCATGGAACGGATCTTCTCCACCTTTTGCAAATCGAGATTCAGTTTTCCGGTCTCGGCATCCAAATCGCCAAAAAAGAAGTTCTCCGACCTTGGATCATCCTTTTCAGAAACTTCGTAACAGGAAGTCAGTAGTCCCTCGGGTGTGACCGACAAAGAGTCATTTCCCACGGCACAGAAACGGTTGGTCAGAGCGTGACTTCTTGCGCCTGAATACTTTAGCTGAACGCCGTGTTTTGTTGCTCTTTGTTTGGCAGATCTGAAGGCCGCGACAAAAGCTTCCGGAGTAGGAGCATCAAGGTCATTGAGAAGTGCTCGTCCCGAGGGAAACAGCGGTTCAACCTGGATAACTTTTGAAGCAAAATGGGTGGCTAGATGTTCGACTGATTCAGGCAAGTGTGGCAGTGAGTCACGTGTAACCGTGGCTCTGATCGAGTAGTTGAAACCTAGTTTGTCGAATTGCCTGAGGCTCTGTGTTACCTTGGCATAGGAACCTCTGCCATTTTTCAATGGACGTTGCCGGTCATGTACCTCCGGCAAACCGTCGATGGAGAGCGTAGCACCATTGAGGTTTTCCGCTACCCAAGCCACGGTGGAAGAATTCATGATGCCGTTGAGCCCGGCGTGAAACGCGATATCGATACTGTTTTCAAAGGCTTTCAGTTTTGCGTAGGCCACGATCCGCTTCAACAACGGGTGCACCGTCGTTACCTCTCCTCCGCCGTGGAACATCAGGCTCAAGCTGCGGCGACCCTTTTTTACGGTATGGCCAATGATCCAGTCCACCGCACTCTGCGACGTCTCCCATGACATGGTGTTGACCTTTGAACCACCATTCGCATAACAATAAACACAACTCATGGAGCATCCGGTAGTTAAAAACAGCGTCAGGCCCTTGGGATCGAATTCACCTTGTTTTTCTGAAAATTCTCGTTTTCTGACATCGTCCGGATATACCAAGATCCGGTTTTCACACAGTTGCCGGTAGAACCTACTCTCTCTGAAAGCTTGCGTCACCTGTCCTTGCCGGATTTGTCTCAGCTGCTGCAATCCTGCTCCATTCACCTTAAGCGCACTTCTCTCAAAAGGTGCATAGATCAAATAGTCACCGTCGTCGGGAATAACGAATAATTCTTCCGTCAGCGTCAGGTCATTCTGTTGCGTCTCGCTTGGCGACTTTAGTTTACCTGCATTCATCTGTCTGACTCTTGTATTCAAAGGAAGCGATCGCAAGCGATCGAACATGTTTCCTAAGTACCAGCAACCTTTGGCGGTAACCCGGTATTCCTGTTCTCCGGCCGTCATTAGACCCTGCTCCATCCACTCGCGCCTAAGTGCAATGAAACCCGCTCTCCCTGCACCTTCCATCACGGCCATAGTTGGCTTGGGGATATGGGTTGAGAGGCAAGCCGATTCGAACCTGCGAATTATTTTTTCCGATTCGTTCAGCCGAAATCCCCGACTGATTCCCGATTGCCCCCGGTCTATGCTTTCCTGGTAAGCCTCCAGTTCATGATTGGAGAAGACCCAATCCCCAACAATACCGTTCGCGATAGCGCCGAATGCTAGGCAATTTTCACCGCGCATGGGAAATGTGTTGTAAAGATTTTTATCCTGTGGGCGACTGAAGTGGACAAAATAATTCTGGGCAAAACCCGCTTGGGTCAACAGATCACTCCCACGAATATACATGTCATGGTTCAACCGTCGGTCCCTTCTGAACCCTTTCATCCGATTGACGCCGCCACCATGGTTCGCAGGAATTTGCAATTCGTATAATTGAACCCCGTGCACAGAAGTATCGATTAATCTTTCTATATCCTGCTGGAAGTCGGAGAGAGTCTGACCGGGCAAGCCGAATATTAGATCCAAGGAGAGAATAAATCCCTCGCCCAATATCTCCTCTATCCGTTCCATCACCTCCGACGCTGATTCCTCGCGCGCCATGCGCCGGCGAATTGCGTCTTTCAGCGACTGTATCCCCATGTGGATGCGGTTGATTCCTTGATCCCTGAGAAACTGCCGATAGGATGAAGTCATGGCGCTGCTGGTCGTCTCCAGAGCGATCTCGGTCATCTTATTCAGCCCTAGATTTTCGCGAAACCCTGCAACTAGCTTGGCCAATGCTTCCTGGGGCAGCGCAGACGGGGTCCCCCCGCCGAAATGGAGCGTGGTAACCGACCGCTCATTCAATGCCATTTGCGCCCCCCAGAGGCTGGTTTCCTTAATCAGGGTTTCGACATATCTATCTACCCTGCCTGGACCTACTTCAGAGAAGGTAAAAGTATAGAGATCGCAGAAGGTACAGCGCTTCCGGCAGAAGGGTAGGTGGCAGTAGATCGAATACGGGGAATAGTCAGTAGGGTTAGAAAGCACTTTGCGGATACCGCGAAATACTACTTCCCCCCTTAATTGATTCTTTTTCTGCAACTCTGTCGGTTGCGGTAAATGCGCACGTTCCGGGACAAACATCACTTCACGCTTGTTCTCCTCAATGCGGTGTGTTAGCTATTTCTTATATTCTTGCGGTTTTTTTAATTATAATATTTTCAGTAAGTTACCACATAGTCTTAAGACCAGATAGCACTTTCATTACAGGCCAACCCTGCAGAGCCTCTATTACATTTACTTAAAAACAATAAGTTAGATTTAGTATATTAACCATTTAGCATTCTAACTTGAACATCGAGTTCCATCAACAGTCAGTCTCTTCCAATCACGGCGGGACTGATCAGAATGCGAGTATTATCTTTATTTACAAAGGAGTCGAAAGGGCTTGACATTAAGGGGGCTGCCAAATGTGCGAGAAAGATTAGTCACGGAACTACTCCCCTGGATAGCTTTGCTGGCTAAAACATGATTGTTATACTGGCGGGTATCTTACCTATCCGTCCTGCCTTAATCCAGGAACGCTTAAGTCTACAAACCCGAACCCCTAAATATGCAATCCAGTGTACCTATAAACCTATCCGGCAAGCGTGACCCCAATCCTGGGATGGCATTGTTTGCACGGGGCTTTCGTCCCTTTTTCCTACTCGCCGGACTCGCCGCCCTATTCATGATGGGACCGTGGCTGGCCATGTTATCCGGAATCACCTGGCAACCCGGCTATTTCGACCCCCTGAACTGGCACCGGCATGAAATGCTGTTCGGCTATACAGCGGCTGTAGTGGCTGGATTTCTACTTACCGCCGTACAAAACTGGACCGGGGTGCCGACCGTTCACGGCAAGCCCTTGATGGCATTGGCACTGCTGTGGCTGGCGGGGAGAATCGTACCGCTGTTTCCAGCAACCCTTCCCGACTGGTTGATCGCGGCCCTGGATATCAGCTTTCTTCCCGCATTGGGTATTGCCCTCGCCATTCCGCTACTAAAACGCCGACAGCATAAAAATTATCTGTTTATCCCCATCGTATTGGTGCTGGCGATTGCTAATCTGCTCATGCATCTGCAACAACTACACATCACTCAGGATACCGCACGTTACGGTATGCTCTTGGGTGTAAACCTGGTGATCATGCTTATCGTCATCATGGGTGGGCGGGTTATCCCATTTTTCACTGAACGCGCCCTGCCCGGACTTAAGACCCAAAGTTGGTCCGCGGTTGACAACGCCGCGGTGGATACGGTTGGCTTACTTTTAATTGCCGATTTACTGTTCCCGGACTCGATCTGGATCGCCTTGATTTGTACCCTGGCCTTCATCGCTAATACCGCGCGATGGTTGGGCTGGAGACCCTGGAAAACCGGGACCGCACCCCTGCTGTGGGTACTCCATCTGGGTTATGGATGGTTGGTCCTGGGATTTGCATTAAAGGCCCTCTCTATGTTCAGACCGGAATTGACCACGATTGCAGTACATGCCTTCACCCTGGGCGGTATCGGGAGCTTGACCCTGGGCATGATGGCAAGAGTGGCCACTGGTCACACCGGCCGGCAGATGCAGGTGGACATTGAGATGACCTTTTCCTTCGCCCTGATTCATCTGGCGACCCTGTTTCGAGTCATACTTCCCCTGTTTTTCCCGGACCAATACCCCTCTGCCGTCTGGATCTCCGGTGTGCTCTGGATTGCCGCCTTTGGGATTTTTCTGATTCGATTCATTCCTATTCTCATCAAACCGCGGGCAGATGGACAACCGGGTTGAATCGGCAACTGTCAAAATACAGGTATCCCCTGAAATTATTTATGTGAAAAACTATAGATGTCAACGGTTATCACAGCCTGTTGCAGTTTTTCCGTTCCAAGGCTTGGTCGTTGAGTAAATTAACCCGCCATTGGGCGGTGTTTGTGTTAGCCCAGCAGCAGGTCGTTGAGCTGCAGGGGGGGCGGTGTGTGCTGCTGGGCGATCATACGGTAGTTGTCAAAGAAGGC
>JAAEPA010000976.1 GCA_024222475.1 Gammaproteobacteria bacterium
AATTGCATTCGCCAGGGCCTGCGTGATAGTGAGTTCAGCAACTCTCATTAAAACGACAGCAGACACTGATGTTGCAAAAGGCTTGTCGGCGGATTCTTACGCATCGGGGGATCAGGGGGAATACATCGAAGAAGGACATTTGCGCTTTGTCGCAGGCGGGACGATTGCCGTAGGCGACCCGTTGTGCCCGGATGATGGAACTGCAGGACGTATTCGTACCGCCGTAAGTGGTGACCGGGTGGTAGGCTATGCAACAGAAACCGCCGCCGTTACTGAATTCGGCTACGGTGATTTTAACTTCCGAAGCAGCCACTTACTGGCTTAAACGAGGTGTTATTATGGCAGAGGTAAAAAATAAAGAATATCTGAAGGAATTGACGAAAGAGATGCCGATTTTTGAGGGGCAAAAGACCTCACATATCCGCTGGGATATCGGCGGCAAAGAGGCATCGAATGAGATCATGTCTTTCGCATCGAACGAGCAGTTTAAGCCTCTTCTGGCGCGTGCTGCGTGGGCGTACAAAGACTCAAGTCAAGCCTACATTGCTGACCAGGCCGCCCCATTTTTTGAGGTGGGTTCCCTCGGCGGGAAATATCGTTCCTGGGCGGAGCGGACGTTTTACGATCAAGCGGAAACGGTGCGAGGTAAGGATTCCCCCCCGGCAAAAGTCGGGTATGCGAGTTCTTTG
>JAAEPA010000977.1 GCA_024222475.1 Gammaproteobacteria bacterium
CAAGTTATCTAAACGTCTGCTTTCCAAGAGAGAGCAGCATTGTGCCGCGGCAAAAGCTAGCGGCTGCTATTTCCCGGGCGATTTATGGTTGGCAGGGCGATCCTGTTGCTCGCGAATGCAAGCGATTGTCAGCAAAGTCCGGATAGTGTTGAAAAAGCCGGTGATTTGGCGGCATCGGATATGAGGTTGAGTTTGCCAATCCCGGTTTTCACACCGGCTGTGGCACCATCTTTGCGAGTTTTCTGAGGTTCTGGGCGGTCGCTGCCAGTTGGAACTGTTCGGTTGCTCCTTTTGGTCCTCGTAATCGCATCATTGATACGCCGATATATCGTTTGAGGTGCGCGAACAGCATTTCGACCTTTCGTCGCTGGATGAACGACGTCATGTAGGCGTCCGTGTCTCGGATGGCACGAGCGACATCACGCGCTTCTTCGTGAACGGATCGGGTAACGGCGCGGGCTGGCTGGTTCGGGCAGCATCTGGTCTTCAATGCGCATTGGCTGCAATTTTGCTTTGCCGCACGATATTTGATTGTGCCATCTTTGCTGACCTTTGGTGGGCGTGGATTTGTGAAGTCGCGTCGATAGCGCTGCAGGGTATGACCGCCGGGACAGGTGTATTGGTCCGCTGCCTTGTCATAAGCGAAGTCCTCGCGGGAGAATGTGCCGTCTGTCCGCTTCGATTTATCCCAAACAGGAATATGCGGTTCTATTTCACGTTCCTCAACCAACCAGCCCAACATCTCAGCTGAGCCATAGCCTGTGTCGCCAACCAGTTTATTCGGGAAGAGACCGAACCTGTCGTGGATACGATCAATCATTCGGCGTGCTGCCAACGTCTCTGCTGGTCTGATTGGAACCGTCGGTTCTACGTCGACAATCACCGCCCTGCATTCGTTCCTCATTATCCAAGTCCACCATATAGTTGGCTGAATAGGCGAAGTAGGCAGCTCCACCATCAGCACCCGTCCATCGGGCACCCGGATCAACCGGAGAGATGTATTTGGGAACCACCTTCGTTGCCGCGCCGAAAGCGGCATCATCAAGTGTCTCAAGGTACTCATCAATGGCCTGGCTGGTCAGTTCGGGCGGCAACCCTTCCTTCCCATCGACCCCTCGCGTTTGGTTGGCATTGGCCGGAATGAGACTAGCATCAACGCCAAATCCCTCACCGCCAACGAGACCCTCATCGATGCAGCGCTGTAAGACCCTCTCGAACAGATGCCGGAAGATGCCGCTGTCCCGGAAGCGGCCATAGCGGTTTTTTGAGAAGGTCGAATGGTCAGGCACATCATCGGTCAGGTCGAGCTTGCAAAACCACCGATAGGCCAGATTGAGATGCACCTCCTCACATAACCGGCGTTCCGAGCGAATGCCCTGGCAATAACCAAGAAGAAGCATCCGGATCATCAGTTCAGGATCAATCGAGGGGCGACCGCCCTCGCTGTAATACGGCGCCAGCAAAGGCCGCACATCACTCAGATCAACAAACCGGTCAATCGCCCGCAACGGATGATCTTTGGGAACATAGTCTTCAATCGAGAACTCGTAAAACAGCGCTCCCTGCGCCACCTGCCTCGGTCCCATCATCGCATCCAGCCTCCCAAATCACTCGGAAAACTGAATCAGCCAACAGGGGCAATTTCACGGCACTTTTTCAACACTATCTCCGCGCAGCTGTCCTTCGTGCCAAGAATTCTGTCTGCTGGAGAGTGTGGTGCCACAAATGGCTGCTTCGAGCCCATAGCGGACGGATCGCCAGACAAAGTGAACTGAAGTTGTACGGTGCCGAGGCTCACCG
>JAAEPA010000978.1 GCA_024222475.1 Gammaproteobacteria bacterium
AAAGCCAAAAATGGCCTATTGGTGCGATAGGGTACTTCATCGGACTGATCTAGTGGCCTGACAGAGGTCGTGCACTTTGGGAGCGATGGCAGCTTTGTCCGCTCAGCAGTTTTTCATGCTCAGATTTTCGTTAGCTGATCAGTGTGCGTTGCGGCGAAATGGCGCTTTGAGCCCTTAGCAGCCAATCAGGGATCGAAGCCACCGGTGGGTGAAACTTAGACCAAACTATTCGTCATCGCGTGTTTCGTTATTGCGACGACGAGAAGCAATGTCACAGCGAGATGGTGGCCTTGCTGGTGCCCCGACCTCTGAGACCCTAATCAGTATCTGACACAGCTGTATGAGACGCTGATGTCGATAAGATGTGTTTTGGGATGTTCGGACAATAGTATGGGCCAAGCGTGGCGCAGACTGCGAATTGCCAATCTGACAAAGTAGTTCCGTGGTTATGATATTCCCAACATACCACCTGCCAGACTAGTGAAGTTGACGTTGGGATATAAACCGTCCCGCTCCATCGTATTTTTGCTGGACGCCGTTGTTGTGATCGAAAATAATATATTCAAAAACTCTTTCGTTGGCGTATCTTTCAAGCTTGTGCAAATAATTGTTCACATAATAGGATTTTTCAAAAATTTTTTTCCGCCCGTGGTCGTCTGTGCATCGAGTTTCCTTAATCTGTTCTCCATATTTTATCTCACACGTGTATTCCGAGTCTTTTATAAGTGTCATTCGACCTAGGCTGTCGAATTCATAGAATTCTGTTGTTTGATTTTTGTATATGGTTTCAGCAGACACAAGCACGTCATTCTCAAATCGCGCCTTAAAATATGCAAAGTCCTGATCGATTTGATCGAATTGAAATTCGTTCTGAAATCTTTCAATGTCATCGAATCTGTAGGGTTCAAATGAATGCAAGCTACCAAAATACCGTATTTTGGTGTTGTCAGCAGCGATAACGCCGCCGAAATAGACCAGAGTGAGCAGTACAATCAAAACTCGTTTAGCAATATTTGAACTCAGCGATCTTGTGGCCACTTACTTCCCCATTTCTGTTCAAAAAATAAGTTCCCGGCCCGTCCGAATGCTCATCGTAGCGCATAAAGTGGAGAATTGGCTTCGTCAATCTAAGACAGCTGCGTCCCGCTCAGCAGTCATTCACGCTCAGATTTTCGTTAGCTGATCAGTGTGCGTTGCGGCGAAATGGCGCTTTGAGCCCTTAGCGGACCCTCCCAAGTGAGCACCAGAACTCTGCTTAGTGCCAACAACAGACATCAACGCTCGGTTGAAGCATCGCCAAAGGAATGGTTCAATCAGCCGCACGTGAGTTTCTCTAGCTCCAACATGTCGTGTCCATAACTTGAGTGAAAGCAGTATGGAACATCTCGATTGTTTGATTGGTGAGCCTGTTTCAGTGGAGGGGGATAGTACGCCAGACTCCATCGGGCAGGCTAACATTTGCGTCAAGTTGGAGTTCCCCCGGTTTAGTGGACGGTTAAACACTAGCAGAATCCAGCTGTTCAGCCTGCCTCCTTTCGTAAGTTATGGGTGACTTGTATCCGAGCGCCGAATGGCGCCTTGCGGGATTGTACCATCCCTCGATGAATTCAAAGATTGCCATGCGCGCCTCAGCCTTGGTCTGGAACTTGCGCCGATCGAGCAGCTCGCATTCCAGTGTAGCGAAGAAGCTCTCGCACATCGCATTGTCATAAGCATCGCCAACCGATCCCATGGACGGACGAACTCCGGCCTCCTTGCATCTGAGGCCGAAGGCGACCGACGTATATTGTGATCCCTGGTCGGAATGATGGATCACGTCATGCGGCCTGCGCTGGGTGATTGCCATGTTAAGCGCGTCGAGGACGAGTTGGGCCTTCAGGTCATGTCCCATGGCCCAGCCGACAATCCGGCGGCTAAAGGCGTCGAGGACGACCGCCAGATACAGGAAGCCGGCCCATGTCGGCAGTGGAGTAAGAAGCGCTTTCGCGCTTCTCCTCCCCGAACCGTACGTGCACCTTTCAGCGCATACGGCTCTCCATTCAACCTTGGCCCATGGCCATTGCAACATCATGATAGCGCGAGGTGACGGTGGAACGGATTTCCT
>JAAEPA010000979.1 GCA_024222475.1 Gammaproteobacteria bacterium
AATTTATGTAATATCCGGGTTAAAGACCGGTGTGTTGTGGCGTTTTACCGCTGATCGAGAGGGATTGTTCTTTTGCCTCATGAATTCCATTAATGTCTTGATGAATAAATTCAGTTTTTCAGGTGTATTTAGGTTTCTAATTGGGATCTTGCTTGCGCAGATCGTTACCATCATCTTGGTTGTCGCCGCTTTCAAAACGCAGCTCGAAGAAACTTGGATTATATTTACACTTCTCGTATTGACTACAGGCCTGCTGGCAGCCTTGTTGTCCGCCTCTATCGCCAAACACGTTAATATCGACGCAATAGCGCGTGTAAAGGAAGGTTTTTCTAAGGAAAGGGAAAAGATAAGGGTATGTGCGGAAAAAGAAAAAACCAAGGTGATCAAGCAGAGTCATCAGCAGATAATAAAAGTAACGAGCCGAGCGCGATCCAAAGCGGATTTCAAGGTAGGGGCGGCGTTCCTTGGTCTACTGGGTATGGGTGCCATGATGCTCTTTACTCAGTTGTTTGCGATAGGCCTTCTTACCATTTCAACGGCCGGTGGGGGCTTAGCGGGTTACCTGATGCGGGCTCGCCAAGAATCGCTGGGTCACAAAGATAAGACATCTAGACAACGCCTGAGCCGTAAACAATCAGCTAACATGCCGGCGATAAAATCTAAGGCGCCTATCGTCAAACAGCTTCAAAAAAAGTCGAACTAGCACCAATTCCGGGCTCGAGGGGAATAGCATTCCTAAGGAATGCGAATGAAATAACTTCCCTAGCTGGCGCTGCATGATCGTTTGTATTCGAGGCGCGACAACAGGCGCATAGCCTAGCTATGTCACTGTTGTCGTAACGCTGAAGATGGACGATAAGGCAAGTCAGATAAGGAAGTTATTTAAGTAGCATTCTTAATCAAATTCCGCGTCAATTTGGCCCTTTATACAATGTTTGAAAGTGGCCAATCCTATTTCATCGCTGGGTTTTGTTGATCGAAATGCCTCCTTGGCGACGTCAAATACGATGAAACGAGTCTCGATATCGGTAATGCCATCTTTCTCCAGCGCCTTATCCAGCCGAGTGACGATATCATTCAGGGAGATGTCATCATTTTTTTTAACGGCTACGAAACGGGCAATATTGCCTAACATCAGGCACTGAGATAGGGTGCTTCGTATTCCCAAAAGATTGATGGCTTCCAGTAATCCTGGATGGCTTGGCCCGTTTCTCTCCGGCGATGTCATTGCCATGGTTTGCTGCCCGCTTCCGAGGGTGAGCAAAAGGATCCCTACAGCAATCAATCGTGAATTCATAACGCCTCCTTGTCATTCTATCCTGTCCTGAAAATGCATAAGGGACGGATGTGCCGCCCTAAGTCTTTATCTGATTCGAGCCTTTCAGCACCGCTACAGGCCTCTTGGTATCGGATATGAATTTGATCAAAAATTAATCAGATGCCAAGATAGCAGACAACCACCGGTGTGACAATTGCTGTACGGTCGATAGCGAGGTATATTGCGTGCGGCTTTTCTTAGCAAAACAAGCAGGATAATAAATGATTACTCTATTGGATTATGGCGCCGGCAATGTCAGAAGTGTGATCAATGCCATCGAAGGCGTGGGAGAAAGGGTCAAGATCGTTACTAGTGGTGATGATATTCTTTGCGCGGAGAAACTCGTGTTTCCCGGTGTGGGGGCTTTTGGCAGCATGATGCGAATTCTTAATCAAAAGAATTATGCAGAGCCGCTGAAGACGTATCTGAAAACGGGGCGACCCTTTCTGGGGATTTGTTTGGGGCTACAGGCCCTATTTGAGAATAGCGAGGAGGCCCCTGGGGTGCAGGGCTTGGGTATCATCAAGGGTTCCGTAAAGAGGTTCGATATTGATCGTTCGGTTCCGCATATCGGATGGAATGGCATCAATATCGAGCAATCCTCGCGGATCTTCAACGGATTGAGTGGTCAGGAAAAATTCTACTTCGTCCACTCATTTCATGTTGTCCCGCAAGATGACGATGTCGTCCTGACAACGACTAATTACGGTTGCCAATTCATTAGCGGTATTCAGCAAGGGAATATCGTGGCCACTCAATTCCATCCGGAAAAGAGTGGCGGAGTCGGTCTGCACTTGTTGAAAAATTTCCTCGATTCTGATGTCGAAGTTGCCAAACCCGAGCCAGTGGCAGAACCTACTAAGCTTGCCAAGCGGGTCATTGCCTGTCTGGATGTGCGCTCGAACGACCAAGGAGATCTGGTGGTTACCAAAGGGGATCAGTATGATGTCAGGGAGCAGGGCGAGGTCAGGAATCTGGGGAAGCCGGTTGACCTGGCCAAGCAGTATTACGAGCAGGGCGCCGATGAGATCACCTTTCTAAATATCACCGGCTTCCGCGATTTTCCCTTGGAAGACATGCCGATGCTTGATGTACTCAAGAAGACCTCCAGGAATGTCTTTGTACCGTTGACCATCGGTGGAGGTATCCGTGACTATGCTGATAGCAACGGCAAGAAATACAAGGCATTGGCGGTCGCTGCGGAGTATTTTCGTTCCGGGGCCGACAAGGTATCCATCGGCAGCGATGCGGTGCTTATCGCTGAACAGTATCTCAGCGGTGCCGGGGATCGTAGGCCTAGCTCTATCGAGGAGATATCCCACGTTTATGGCAATCAGGCGGTGGTCATTTCCATCGATCCGAGAAGGATGTATGTCGCCTCACCCGATGAGGCTCAGCATCATGTGATAGAAACGGACATCCCCGGACCCCATGGCGAACGGTATTGCTGGTATCAATGCACCATTAAGGGAGGTCGAGAAGGCAGGGATCTCGATGCCGTGACCCTTGCCCAGGTGTGTGAGAAACTGGGTGCGGGAGAAATCTTGTTGAACTGCATCGATAGGGATGGAACCAATCTAGGGTTTGATATCGAATTGATCAACGCGGTAAAACGCGCCGTTTCCATCCCGGTGATCGCCTCCAGCGGGGCCGGAAGTGCTGAACACTTCTATGAGGTCTTCACCGAGACCCAGGCTGAGTCGGCCTTGGCGGCGGGCATTTTCCACCGTCAGGAAGTGCCTGTATTCGAAGTGAAAAAATATCTGCAAGACAAGAAGGTGGAAGTCAGGTCTTGAGGGCCCGTAAATAGGCTCTAAGTTCGACGGCATGATGAATGACGTGGCCGTCATGCAACACCTGCTTGATGACCTTCTCAAGGATGAGGCGGATCACGAGATCCTGATGTATGCGGGCGGACTGATCGGCTGGCGGACCTGCGACTACCATCACATGCTGAATCGCTTCGATTCCTACTGGGAGGACTTTATCGAGGCGAAGCATCCCTGGTGGAAGAAATCAGCCCTGGTACAGGTGGACGATTGACCTTCCAGGGCGGGCGGGAAAGTGTTTTTTCCCGCCGAAGTCTTTATGCCCAGCCGGCCGGCGACCAGCTGTCCATCATCTTCAATCGCGCGGAATGTAGGCGTTCCGACATCAGGCCGGCGAACCGCTTCATCAGCGCGTAGCCGAAATCGGTGTTCTGTTCACAGTACTGCAGCAGGCTTTTGCCGTCGAAGATGAGCAGTTTCGATTCGTGATCGGCTTTGGCCTCAAAGGTCCATTTGTAAGGCGGTATCAGCCAGGACCAGCCAAGGATGTCGTTCTGGCCCAGGGTCTGGACCACCAGCGCAGGACCCATGATGGACGGGACTCCTACCTCTACCGAGCCGTCGATCAGGATGTAGAATTTTTCTGCTGAATCGTCCTGTCTGAACAACACTTCACCTGCGGCAAACACTTTCTCGTCGACATGGTTGGCGAGGACTTCGATATGTTCGGGTACGAGATCGGAAAAGACCTTGTGAGTATTGAGATAGTCTTTTAATTCGTCTTTGCTCAAGGTTCGGGTTCCTGTTTAGGTGACGGATGTACTGCGGCTTCGTCGAGTGGATTGTTGAATGATCGTTCGAGGTATTAAGAAGCATAAACGCCCTTTTCTCCAAAGTCGAGGGATATCAAAGATACTGAAATGGTCCTCAATGGCGCCATGGAACACCTTTTGGGAAATTACGGGGAAATTACGGTGATACTCCTCGGTACCGGGCGTGAGGATCAGATGGACATAATTCGGAACGATGCAGTGTTGGGCGAGCAAGTCTCGGTAGAGTGCGTAGTCGTCTTCCTCGATAAAAATCCGTTGACGACGGTTATCCCGCTGCGAGACATGGTGGGCAATACCGGGAATGGTGATTCTGGGAAGACGAGCCTTTAGCGGATAAATTCCTAGGCACTAAATAGTGTAAATGGTAAAGTGTCACCGTAATCCCC
>JAAEPA010000980.1 GCA_024222475.1 Gammaproteobacteria bacterium
ATCGCCGTCGATGAGCACGGCGTGACCTTCAAATGGAAGGACTATCGGCACAAGGGACGCTACCGTTACAAGACCATGCGCCTTGCCAGCGACGAGTTCATCCGTCGCTTCCTCATCCATGTCCTACCCCCGGGCTTGCACCGCATCCGCCACTATGGGCTCTTCGCCAATGCCACACGCAAGGATAATCTGGCGCAGGCCCGTGAACTGCTGATGAGCCCAAAAACCGAAGCGCCCACTGTGGTGCTCACGCACGGCGTTGATATCGCAGATAACGGGGATCGGAACGAACCGGCTCACGCGACTTATGTCTGCCCAGATTGTGGGGCCCCAATGCTCATCATCGAAACCTTTGCACGCGGGCAGCTGCCCCGTGCACCTCCCATGAGCATGGCGCATCATGAGTAGTGTTGCCGCCTGTCTCTCGCCCCTGCTGTCTTACCATTATCGGTCAGAACCGGTAAGGGTAGCGTTTTGCCGATGCTACCAATACGCACACTTTTACCCCCCAGCGCAGGCCACAGAATGGGCACTATGGGGATGCAACCGTTCCACTAAAGGCTGGCTGTGTTTCATTGACAATAAATTTACCAGACTGTGTCCAAAAGTTAGGATTTAAATCCCCATAGATCTACGCCCTCCCTTAACCGCATTGCCCCATCCCGCGGTTTCCTCCCTCGAGGCTTATCAGACGCCTGCCCGCTGAGTACTCGCGTGTACTGACCTGCTTGCTGCTGGGGCAGGCATCTGACAACCCTTAACAAAAGCGGCTGTTCAAGCATAAGATGCCAGTGTCGGCTTTAGAGGTCTTGTGCTACTGATAAACCAAGCCGAAGATAGGCTACCACTGGCCCCGGGGGGTGACGTGATCCACCAGGCGGGCAGCCGTCTCTGTTATGCGCCGAGCGCCGCAGGCGGGACAAAATCCGCGCCGCTAACAGGAGAAGGCCACAAGTTTCTCGTGGATGCAGTCTGCGCAACGCAGGCACAAAAACGCTGGGCCAGGATACCGCTTTCAAGAAAGGCCTCGAACTCGGACAAAACTGCTCAATCCCATGTCTTGGTTTAGTCTTGGCTTCTCTCTGCAATCTCGCTATAAAGACAGTTTCTTACCCTCTTTACATTATAGCTCATCAAATCCTCAGCAATTTTCTTTATGCATCAGCTGTTAACTTAAAGGCCGCTACAATTCGCTTTGTTATGACCCTACGACACGCCATCCTGGCGTTACCCGGGGCATGAGCTGTTCGGGCAAGGCCTGATCGACCAACAAGACTTCCCTCTCTGCCATAGTTCTCCCCTTTACTCTATTTCCATCTCCTGTGCG
>JAAEPA010000981.1 GCA_024222475.1 Gammaproteobacteria bacterium
AGTTAGTGCAGGCGGCGAGGTGCGCAGTTGAGAAGAAGATAGCGGGAGCGGCCGCAAGGAAGGTCTGGGATGCGGACGAAGTGGACATACAGATTTGCAAATATGTGTCGCTTTTAAGTCAATTTGGGCAATTGAATAGTTTGGAGTCGTTGACGGCCTCTTTTTCTGGTTGAATAAAGAGCGATGCATCAGGGAGTATTATGCAAGAGTTATTGTCGTGTTCATCACCTGCCAATTCTAGGCAGAGAACCTAGGGCTCTTAATGCCCAAGTGGATTGTTAGCAGGCGGGTAATCAACGCACCGAAAAAGGTAACGATAATGCCAAGCCTGATGTCTGCCGCATTAAGGAAATGGGCTTCAAGAATAAAAAACATGGAAAGGATGAAGCCCCACAAGACGGCAATCTCAGGATACAGTTCGCCTTTTAGTGCCGGGATATCCGGA
Organism: Gammaproteobacteria bacterium; assembly: GCA_024222475.1. Classification (GTDB taxonomy): domain Bacteria; phylum Pseudomonadota; class Gammaproteobacteria; order JAAEPA01; family JAAEPA01; genus JAAEPA01. The sequence goes on from JAAEPA010000981.1 coordinate 446, forward strand.
TCCGAGCGGAGCACATCGCGCAAGATTCCGCCGCCAGATGCAGTGATTGCCGCGAGCGCCGGGCCCCAAATCCACAAGGGGTGAGCCTGGGTTGCCAGCGCCACGACCACACCAGTCACGGTAAAAGCGGCGAGACCAATCGCATCGAAAATCTGGACCGCATAGGCCATGTGAGCGCGCCGTCGTTCCAACTGATCTGCTGCAAGGGTACCGAATGTGCTTCGCCGCATCAGGGCGGTCACCTTCAAAACGAAATAACCACCCACAACAAGAACCAAAAGAATTTCGATGTATATCGGCGATGCAAGGACTGCAAGTTCGCCTCGATTGGTTATCAGATCTCTGACGATGCCTCCGCCAACCGCAGGAAGCGATGCCAGCACAAGCGCGCCGAAAACGTCATAATTGTAGCGGAATGCCAGAAACAGCCCAGAGATCGCAAACGCGATCGTCCCGATAATATCCACCGCCCTGAACCAGGCATTGTCGAGCGAAAGCTGGACAAGGATCGGCAAGGCATAATTGGCATTGAGGCGTTGAAAGGTACCGTCAGAATGGACGATCTCAATAGCTTTGTTGAATTTTTCCACCACCTCCAACGGCACGGTCGCTTTGC
>JAAEPA010000982.1 GCA_024222475.1 Gammaproteobacteria bacterium
CCTTCAAGCCATGCTGCAGGATCCTGCACAAAGGCATCGTAGGTAACAGGGGTAACCTCGACTCCAAAAGAATTTTTTTGCAACCGTGTGCTTAGATCCTCGATATCCTTGGTGTAGACAAACAACGCAGTAGATACATAATCTGTCATAGACCTATCCTCCCATGCCGAAAGCCAGTACGACCGCTTATCCTTCAATAGCTTTCAATCAATTGACAATGTTACTATTAGATCTTTAAATACTGCCTTTTTATAAAACCATATCCAGCAAGGGATCGCGCCTACAGGGTACAACATATTGATTTATAGAGCGAATCCGAGACCGAACGAATGGGTAGTGAGTAGTGGGATCTACCATCGTCATCTAATTCTAATTGTAATTACGCTGCTCACCGTTTCAGCCTGTACGACCAAAAAGCAAAGCATAACCGCGCAGCAGGCAACGGTCGATCTAAGCCTGCTGGAGACGCTGCCGGAGGAAAATATCTCCTACGAAGACAAGGTCAGGCCGGTGCTGGAAAGACGCTGTGTCGTCTGTCACGGTTGCTACGATGCGCCCTGTCAGCTCAAACTGTCTTCTCCAGCCGGTATCACTCGCGGCGCCAGCAAGGTAAAGGTCTACAACGGTGCGCGTTTCACGGCCATACCGCCGACCCGTTTGCACATCGATGCGAAAACGACCGAGCAATGGCGCGGCAAGGATTTCCATAGTGTACTCAATGAGGGTACAGCGACCCCCATGGACAACCTCGATCAGTCGGTTATGTACAAGATGCTGCGCCTCAAACAGATAAATCCTCAGTCACGTGTCGGCATGTTGGCCAATAATATCGACCTGTCACTGGACCGCAAGCAGACCTGTCCGACAGTTGATGAATTCGAAAACTATGCTGCTAAGTTCCCAAAACAGGGGATGCCGTTTGCGATGCCCAACCTGAAAGACGAGGAGTATCGCATGCTGGTGCAATGGCTGGCGCAGGGTGCACCCGTTCC
>JAAEPA010000983.1 GCA_024222475.1 Gammaproteobacteria bacterium
ATCAATTTGATCATGCCAGCGCGCCAGCTGTAGTATTTTCTTGCCCGCGTCAGCGCATCCCATTCGTCTCCGCCGTTAAGCTTTGCGCGGTGCCCCATCATGGTTTCAGCCCCGGCCTTCGGTGTTATCCACCATTGCCTTCACCAAAAAATATAGTGTCGTATTTCACAGGATGCTTCACGGTATGGAAGGGCGCGCTTTCGGATAACCACACCATTTCAAAGTCCTTGTATATTCTCGGCTCACGGTTCGGGTTGCTTATGATGACATCGCCGCCAATCGCTATCCACCTGTCTTCTGGCTGAAGTTCCGTAATGTACCTCGCGCCGCTCCGCATCTTGATATCAAGAGTTACGTCCGACTGCTTTGCCGCTACCGGAACGCCACACGCTGCCGCCACAGCCGTTGCTGCGGTGCCAGTGAGAAGGGTTCTGCGTGAAATTGCCATTCGGACGTATCGCTCCGATTATTCATATTTATAGCAAACTAGGTTACATTCGTCAAATTATGCTGTTCTAAGCGTTCTGATGCCAACCGTTTGATAACCCCAGTCTATCGCCAAGATATCAAGACACTCCCTTAATTGGCATGAAAGCCGCGATTCATATCGCTTGGAAGACGAAAAACGGTGTTCCGCCGCAACTTGCTTGATAAACAGCAATTGCCCGCACACCTTTTCGATCAGTTCATAGCCCGCCGGGCCGAGCCTGGCCTGCACGTCCTTCAATTGGTTGTGCGCATCCATGCGCGCGTCGGATATAGGATCTGTTATCCCTCCGGCGTCAACGGGTACGCGGGCATAGTCGATAGCCTTTGCACCGGCACCGCCCGCCCGTTCATAAAGCGAACGAAACCGGGTTGCCGCCATTGCCTGCGGATCTGTTACCCATCCACGAACCAGCATCCACATAACCGGACTTTCGCGCGGGTTGAACGCGGCCCTTATTTTCTTAGGGTTGCCGGACGCGCCGTCATGATCCCGGTTGTAGTCGGGATTGTCCACATCCATGATAAAATTAGCATGGGGCTGCATTTCCGGCTTTTTCCTCTTGCGCTTCATAGCCTTACACCCTTTTTTCTATGTCCCGGCACCACTGGTAGTGTGCCTCAATAGCCGCCTTGGCTTCCGGTACATGCGCGCCCCAAAAATACGCCTCAAACATATCCGCATCAGGCCAAAACGGTTCTGCGTATCGCTTTCGCTGCTTCGGTTCACTTGCGCGGGCTATGGCCCTGGCAAGTGTTTCAACAAGCGTCATGACGGGCCACCCCCGATATCGTATTCTGAACAATGGTAGTCAGCAGCTACTTTAACATTCTCACGGTTCAACACTTTGTCGTAATTTATCTCTGTTGCGACTTCCGCATCTAAAAGTTGATAGAGCCATGAAACAATTGGTGGCGGTGCGTAGCAACAAAAACCAATATATGTTTCACCGTCATCATGGGGTTGCTCTTGAAAATATATGCAGTCTCGACAGCTCATAATTTCCCCGCCTTTGGCCTCACAAACCCCTCAATATTGCTGCGGTAACGATGACGCAATTCCATCATGCGTTTATGGAATAACGGCGTCCTGTTCACTGGATCGACAGCACGATCATACCCGTGTTTGGCGTCCCAGTCGGCCATCATCTCCCGGCCCATTCTTTGCCATCGCTCGCGTTTGGTTTCCATGTCAGGATCAGGCGGCGGCGAAATGTGTCCCGATCGGTTGCCGCTGATCCGTTGACTGAGTTCGTCTTGCGTCAAGCGGTGCATGCCGTTCCATTTCGTGTTTTCCCTATCAACGGCTTGTGTAAATTCGGCGAGGGAAGGCGCGAATTGTTTGTCCCGCCGTTCGTCGTAACCCCGGGTAAACCGCGTTGCGATCTCCTGAATTGCGCCGTCGTGAAACGGTTCCATTGACTGGCTATACGTCTCAAGAATTAGACGATAGTCTGTATCCTTGCGGGACGGGAAACTGTTCAACATTGCCGCAACTATCTGTTCCGTTTCCGCCTTCACCGTCGTCACTCCTTCCAAAACCCGTTAATCGTATTGCGCCCATAAGGCTGTCCGGCCTTTCTACAGCCGGACTGCCCCGTGGCGGCGGACGGCTGTAGTTCTGGCTGTTCAGCACCCAGTTGCGCCACGTTGCCGGCCAGTCGAGCTTTGTAGCCTTGGCCCCGGGTAAGCCAAGCCAGTAATTTCGGAATTTCTGTTCCTCGATCCCTATGTCGTTGGAAGTCAAACCGTTGTCGATAGCGAATTGCCTTTCAGCAGCACTGAGTTTCCATTCCTCCGAAAGCCTAGTTCCACGTTTCACTTTCTTTTTTGGAACACCTTTAGGTGTTTCTTTTTCTTTTTCTAGACTCTGGACTCTGGACTCTGGACTCTGGGGCTTAACCCCACCCTTATCCAAAGGGTTAAGCGACTCCTTTTTTTCTGTTTGTTTTCCGAGGCTTGGGTTGCCTCCTTTTTTGCCACTTTTTCGGGCTTTTGCACCTTTTGCTTCCATGCGAACCAGTTTTCGCGAGTAGATCACGCCCTCCCTCGTCAAGCCGCATACACCCATTCGCTCAAGCTCTGCGATGTTCTCGGAGAGCTCTGCGGCAGGGATGCCAGTCAGTGACGCAAGTTGCGCTTCATTCGGGATCTGGCCATGAACCAAAAGGTGGCCGTATGGCGAGGCTTCGTGCATAAGACAGATCATTTCGATCCAAGTTCCGCGCGCTGCGGCGCTGCACATTTTTAGGCGGGGATCAGCCCGCCAATCTGATACGTAAAATTTTAACCAAGGGTTATTCATTGCAAAGTAACCCCACGACATCTGCCCACAATATTCCAGGGCGGATCAAACTTGTGAATGTATTGGCGTTCTATGTCCCTTAATTTTTGTTTCTCTATCGGTTTAAACCAGCGCATTGGCCAATATCCGGGCCGGGACAATTCGGGCAGTATGTTGTGGCCCCTTAATCGTTGCCTAAGTGTCGTTGACATTCCAACGTATGCAATGATCACTTCGTTGAATGTTTCCATCTTATGGAGCATGAACAAGTAAACCGCCGGGCCATAGGTGATAGGCTTGAAGAAGCTATCATATGTATCCGGTGAGCACCAGCCATCACATACAAGGTTATCTTTCGTTGTCCTCGCGTCCAGCCACTGGCAATTCATCCCGCCGTTCATGTCCGCCACCATTCTTTTGGCTTCGGCTCCCTGCGTTTTCGCCATTTCCGGCGGTTTTCCAAGTAGGCCGAGGGAACATTCTCTGTCCCGACTGCGTATGATACTGTTGAATGATCCTTGCATATGAAGCGCCCGATAGTCGGCAATGAACAGGGCGTAAGGCAAGCCGCCCAATAACAAAATGCTTGCCGGGCGCGAACAACATTTCTAGGCCGTCGATCTGAGCGCAATTCTGTCAGCGACACGCCGTGAAGGGCGCAAACCCATTTAGCTATATATTTCATGGAAAACTTGCACCGAATGCGCGCTTTGACAGAGGGAGGTAATACCATCCCGGAAAAGCCCATAGCTTCCCGTTCTCTCTGGTGTTCTGCCTGTAATCTCTCTATTTTCTTTTCAGCCAGCTCCAGCCGCTGTGCAAGTGTCGGCGTGGGCGGTAGTGGTGGCGGTGGCGGTGGGCGTTCTTCTCTCTGTAGCCTTTGAATAGCGGCAATAGCTATAGGGTTGTTCATCGTTCTCGTATATGTATAGAGTTGCGTCATGATGCGGTTGCCTTTTGTTGCCGGCCATGAGCGCGAGCGTAGTCATCCCTCGCTTGCTCAAGGACTTCACGCTGCTCTCTTACTGCTTCAATATTCCATTCTGGGCGTTTATATTTTCCTCGTGAGAACTTATTAAGCCATGTAGTCTTTGAACCAATCTGGCGGGACAGCTCCCAAGCCATTTGCTCGTGTGAAAGGCGGCTCATTGGCGCAGCTCGAATGTTTGTTCAAAGCCGTCAAATAGGCCGTCACCCTTCGATGACACCTCGCCCACTTCAATAAGAAGCGCGGCGCTTTTGGTTGGGAATTTCTTGCCGGACGGGTGAGTGAAATATAGATAACCGTCACCCCGCTCCAGCGCTTCTTCACAATCTGAAACTTGCCTACATAGAAGTTCGCCTGAAGCAGCAAGTCGCTTCTTTGCTTTGATGGCCCAATGTGGTAGCTCGTTCATGCCACCCTCCTGACAATATTCCATTTTTCAAGTATTTCGATAGGTTCATCACGGCCATAAGTGACGGCCACGGGTATTTCATTACGGCTGCAAAGGCTAACTACCGCATCCTGCGCCATTGAAAGCCGGCCCTTTTCGGTTTTAAGCTCTATAAGGCCCATGAATTTCGGGGCAATGACAAGCAGATCAGGAAGGCCGGCAGTAAGTCCGTATTGGCCCCTTGCCCCGTCGTTAGGAATTGCAGCGACAAGTGTATCCTTATGGCCAAAATGGTGCCAATGGCTAATTACGGCGCGTTGAATTTCGGACTCTTTCATTGGCATTTTTCAAGCCTGTATCCGATCCCCCAAACCGTGTGGATCTTATGGGGACTATGCTTGAGTTTCTTGCGAATCTTGTGCATCATAACATCAACGGTTTTTTGAGCTCCTGGCTTGCGCGTCGTCGCTTCCAATACATTAACAAGAGTTTCCCGCGTAGCCAGTTCCGTTTGCAGCAAGCGGTTGAATAAGGCAATTTCGCACTTCGTCAATCCATAGCGCCACATCGGACTCATTTCGTCTGGATATAGTGCTTCTTGCAGTTGGCGGTTTTCTTCTTCCAAGATATCTATGCGTTCGCGTAGCTCTGCGATCGTACTTGCCTCGCCCATATCAGAACACCAGAATAATTAACGCACCAAGGAAGGCCGTTGAGGCCGCGAAACATGTCAGAGCGGCTAAGAACCGCCAGTCGAGTTGCTTTGTCCGGGTCATAATTATCGTTCCTTATTGGTGAGTGCTATTTCAATGCATCTCGCGCAGTGGCCACGGCGTTTGGTTCATCAAATTCCGCGTAACTTCCTGTTATCTTCAACCGTTCATTAGCGCCCCTGTCATCCCACGCAGCAATATAATTCAGTGCCGCCCGCAAGCGTTCCAGTTCATCGGCGGCAGCCTTGGCTTTGATGTCGGCACCGTAATTGTCGAAGGGGTCGCCGGTCATGGCCTATTCCACCCGCCAAACACGGTATCCGTCACCGTGCAGGCGACATGAATATTTGCGGTTATTACGGCTGCCAAAATAGGAGGTTGCATTAACCACTCGTGGCTGTTCTGACGCAGAGATAAAAAAAGAATCCCCCACATCCATTTCACGAAGAGGGTACCTGTTATTTGTTCGTCTCCCAGGTTGTGGAACGCCCTTTTCAATCGGGTAATCCGCTTCAATTGCCAGTTTTAGCTTTCTATTTGCCATCAGCCTCTTCCTTCCATTATCTCGATGCTGCCAATGTGACTAAAACAATTGCCGCAATGATAAGCATAATTATTACCGGAACCCAAAGAACCGCGAAAACAGCGGGCCAAGTCCATGCAAGTATGCCAGTTAATTTGCCGACTACGGCCATGAGTGTTGCGGCGCAAAGAATAGCAACGGCCCATAATGCTTTGTATTCGCCGGCCATGATTCAGTCCTCATCGCTTTGAACTACGTCGCGAATTTCTGGATCACACCATTCATATGGAAACGAGATATCTTGCCTGCTGTCGCGGCTCTGATAGGTGCATCCAGTCTCATCTCGGAAGACAATCGCGTCAGACCGATATGCTGTGCCATCGGCGCGTCTGAATACTGACGACGCCCTCTTATTCTGTGCGCACATATCACTATTATATTCGAGGTCTGCCCACTCATCATCTTCACCAGTCAATGGTGTGAGTGGGTGAAACCCTGACACTCTTTTGAAGAGGCTTACGGCAAGACCCACAGACATGCCGGAATGACCTTCCATAGAAAACTGCTTGACCATTGATTCAACGGCATGACCCATCATCGAGCCATAAAACCCATCTGACTTGTACCAGCCTGCCAGCTCCAATTCTTTGCGAGCATACCGGGTACCATTACTGTCGGGATAAACCCTCATGCCTAGCCTGACGATGACACCGGCTGCTTTCTCACGCAGATGCCATAGGTAGCCCAGTCTCCACCTAAAACGTTGCCACATTGTTGGCAGATATCCTTGTGGGGTCTCACTCATCAGGTGCTTCCTTCTTTCGAGCATTGAATTTTACAGAACACATAAACCCCGCTTGCGGCCTGTCGCTTGGCGCGACCTGTAAGGAATGCTTGAAAGACGCGGCGCAGTTTTCCGGCCTTGCGCACGGGCGTGCATTGGAAGCGGACTTCGAAAGTGTGGAAGTTCGGGGTTTTCACTGTGCGGCCTCGCTTGCATCTTCAGGCTTGCGCCAACTGAATAGACGCTCAGGCACTTCTATGCCCGCTTCAATGCCGAGCCGGCGGACTGTCGGGAACCAGGACGGCGGAAACTGGTTGTTAACCTCCACCCGGTTGATCATTTTGTAGCCAACGCCGACAGCATCTTGAAGTCGATCACGGCCAATTGCTTTGGTAATTTCTCGAACATTTGCCATGCCGCAATTGTCTATGCACGCTAGACTAATGTCAACCCATACAAAAAATTTTCTATATGGTGTAGAATTTAATGTTGACATATCTATGTATATTAGACTACGTTATGCATAGATACGGAGGACAGAACGATGACCAAACCCCGCAAAACCAAGTTCGAAGTCACCAACCGCTGGTCAGGAAATGTTCAGTTTACCGCTGAAATTGAATGCGAAAAAGACGAGGCATATTCAGTCAAACTTGGTCTTGCTGTCCGCTGGGGAATTAAAAGCGGTGCCTACCTGCGCGATGCCAACCTGCGCGGTGCCAACCTGCGCGATGCCAACCTGAGCGATGCCAACCTGAGCGATGCCAACCTGCGCGATGCCAACCTGCGCGATGCCAACCTGAGCGATGCCAACCTGAGCGGTGCCAACCTGAGCGATGCCAACCTGCGCGATGCCAACCTGCGCGATGCCAACCTGCGCGGTGCCAACCTGCGCGATGCCAACCTGAGCGATGCCAACCTGAGCGGTGCCTACCTGCGCGGTGCCAACCTGCGCGGTGCCAAAGACGCTGAATTGGCAATAGCTCAAACGCGCATCTTACCAGAGGGCGACTTGGTTGGCTGGAAGAAATGCAATGATAACATTTTGGTAAAGGTCAGGGTGCCTGCCGACGCAAAGCGTTCACATGCCTTTGGCCGTAAATGCCGAGCGGAATTTGTCGAGGTCCTAGAGGTTATCGGCGCAACCGTTGGCCTTGCGCAACATGACAATCAAACCGCTTATGAGGTTGGTGAGCGCGTCACTTGCGACAAATGGTGTGAAGACTGGCAGCAGGAATGTGCCGGTGGAATTCACTTTTTCATCACCAAAGAAGAAGCGGAGAATTACTAATGACACGCTTTGATGTTGAATATGCATTTGACGAACTCCCCCTTCTCATAGGCAACGGTGTCTATGCCAAGTTCACCGGCACGGCTTGTCTTGAACAGGACATCGGTGAAACGTTTGTCATCACCGGCATTGATCTTGAGGGCTACTCCAATGACAAATACGAACAAGGCACCATAGCCAAGATCAACCCGCGCCACGACAGCGCAAAAGCGCGGCTGCTTTTCGAGTTGGTTTCCATTCTTCTTTACGAGTCCGCTGACTGTCAGGAATTCTTTGCAGAACAGCTGGCTCTGTCCATGTGGGAGGCGGCGTGATGGGAAAGCGGTACACGGTCCAAGAAGACGAATTCATATGCGCCTTCTTTGATGTTGTTGGGGCGATGATTGGCCCACACGATCTGGGCCGCACAGAAGCGTCTGTTAGGCGGCGAGCCAACCACTTAAGAAAATCTGGTGCTTGGCAGGCATACAAACGGCGCGAAGTCGCTGACTACGAATTCCGTGAACGAGCTGGTCATTTAGGGTCATTTACCCCTGATCATTCCGAACCCACCACCTACCGGACTGTAACTGGGAGGGTGGGATGATGGATATCGCGCACGCTCGTGAACTTCTTTCCGGAGCCAATGGCCTTTACGTCGGAATACTGGATGAAGACGAGATACAGGCCCTGAATATCCTTGAAGAAGCTGGCGAGGCAATGCGTTCGTATGAGGGCCCTGGTGGGTTTTTGGGGCTGTCGAAAGTTCGCCTTCTCCAACGAGACCGCCAGCAAGAACAGAAGGGTGGGTGAGATGACGGCTTATACATATGTTTCCGGTCCATTCAATAGCACCCCGTTTTCTTCCTGTTGCGGAGTGGCTTCTCAGGACAGCAGTGGACGGCCCGCCAAGAAATGCGCCAAGTGCGGCGAAGAGTTGACCTATCATGACGATGGCCTTGCAGCCCGTCGCCGTGAAGTCGGGGCGGGGAATTGTCTGATGTGCGGCAAGTCGCGCAAAGACTGCTACTGCTAAGGAATAACTACAATGACCCTATCCAAACAAACATCAGAAGCGCTTGAAGCCTCAATTGAGCATTGGAAGAAGAATGCGCGGTGCAGGAAACCGGAGGATGTCAAGGTGGGTAGCCGACACTGCGCACTATGTGATGAGTTCAAACTAAAGCATTGTATCGGGTGCCCAGTCATGATGGCCACGCGCCTATACGGCTGCGACGACTCGCCATATGAAGCGGCTATTGACGCGCTTGATAAGTGGCACGGTAATGGCCTCGGTGCACGCCTCACATTCGTAAAAGCCGCCAAGGCAGAAATTGCTTTTCTTGAATCTCTTCGGGAGCCAAAAGCGCCCCGTTCTGCACACGGCACGTCAAAGGAAAAACTTGCGTCGCTTCTTGAGGAAGTTCTGGCCGTCATAGAGCCGGACAACGAACGCACCTGCATGTTCTGTGACAACTCCGAAAGCCCGAAAGACACATACGAGTATGTGTGCCTTTACCACAAAATTGAGGAAGCACTTAAATGACTTTTCAAGACACATGCGCGGCTGTTTCTATGGCTTTGTTTATTTCAGTTATATGCATGGCTGCGGTGGTGGTGACATGAAAAAGAACACACAGAAACTGCGTCATTGGCACCGCGTCCGGGCGGCAAATGAACTGAAGCGCAAGAACCGAACCCAAGTCAGGGCGAAGCGCACAGCAACCGAACGGCCACCCAAACCCGCGCCAGTCGGAATTATTGCGCCGGGGCTAATGGCTGCCGGTGTCACAAGTATGGCGCTCGCGGGACTTGTGCAAATGAAGGCCCGCAGCACATCAAAGGACTCATCCAATGACTGAATGGACAGAATGGAAACCACATAAGCCCGGCGATCCGTGCCCGATTGAGGATGGCACAGCTTTTGAGGTTCGGATTTGGGATTGTGAGGAAGCGGACAGTTGGGAGACGGACGCCTCTATTCGCAATCTGTGGTGGGGACGCGGAGCAAATCCAATCATCGCCTTTCGCACCAAAAAGGGACAAGAAACATGAACGAGAAAACACACAACAACAAGGACACTGAACGATGAATTATTCAACTGCCGTTTTTCTGATCAACAGGCATGTCCGGGCAATGAACGTCACCTATGAGGACGCAGACAGTGCCAAGCGAACAGTTTTCAAGACGCTCGACCCGGATATTGACGAAGACGATTTGGTGATTGTCGAGACAGACACACGCCACGGCTTCACGGTCTGTAAAGTCGTTGAATCAGATATTGATCTCGATTTCGATACCTTTGAAACGATTAGGTGGATTGTCGGACGGTTGGATGTGACCGGGCACACACAGACACTGGTTCAGGAAAAAGAAGCAATCAAGGCAATCAAATCGGCTGAACTTCGGCAGAAGCGCGAAAAGCTGCGAAACGCTATGTTCGCCGATCACGTTGAAACACTCAAGGCGCTCCCTATCGCCGCCATCAATGGTGACGAACCGGAAGCCGCGCCTGAGCCGGAAGAGGATTAAACCTATGCAAGCTGTGACCTGGTGTCTTGACCCCACAGGAGCAGCCCATAACAGTTCATGCGAACTGTTAGTTCACTCGGAGATTGGAATCTTCTCGTGAAGACTGCCGAACGGGGGTGATCGTGGGGTTTCTTACGACGAAGTGACCCCCCGGTGAGGCAGAAGGACTTTTAATAATGGCCAGTTGCCCAAAATGCGGAAAACCGAAGGTCCGCAAGAACAAGCAAAAACAACGGTACTGCCGCCGCTGCGGCGTCTTGCCCGGAATACCGCAATTCAGCCGCTCCGGCTATCTAAAAAAGGGACAAGAAACATGAACGAGAAAACAGAACAGTCAACAGAACGCGAAGATAGCAAGGACGCGCCGGAAAAGGACAACCAAACTCGCCCGGCAGTCACGAACATCCGCGAAGCCATTTGCGCAGTCATGTCCGACTTGCAACGGCTCAAGAAGGCCGACCACAACAAGTTCGCCAATTATGACTTCACCAGCGTGGACGACTTCAAGGACGCTGTACGGCCCCTGATGGCTAAATACGGCCTGTTTCACCACACCACGCAAGACGTGTTTGCAACTGAAATAATAACGGACGGCAAGGGCAAGACACACACATTCGCCCGCTTTGACTTTCTAATTACGTTGAAGCATATCAGCGGTGGGGAAGAGCCGCCCGAACTGATAACCGTCATGTTGCCTTTTACCGGCGCACAGACATCCGGCGCGGCCCGATCCTACGCTCTTAAAGAATGCCTGATGAAAGGCCGCTTTATGGCCTCCGCCGGCGACATGCAGGAAGAGGCAGATATGTTGGACAACAGCCGCGAAGGTTTGCGGCTATCCAAGGTCGATGCGCGGGATATGGACAAGAAGTTGCGTGCTGAACTGCGCGATGCTGAAAAGTCAGCGGATCACGAAGCCGTTGCGGCATGGTGGCAGAGTAGCAAAGAGCGGCTTGATTCGCTGCCGAAAGACTGGTTTTTGGCACTCAAGAATGAATATGCAGAAACCTATAGCGGCCTCAAGGCGCAAGCCGATCTCGACGCAATGTCAAATGAAGAACTTGACATCCTAGCCAACAAGCAAGAGTGCCCACAGAATGGAGGTTAACCACAATGCACTTCACCATACGCGACGAAACGGTTCACACGGCATTTGACATGCTTGAGGCCAACGCCCAACCGGCAGCGGCGGCAAGGGCCATGCGTGAGCGCCGGGAAGAAGAAAAACGGCAAGCCAAAGCCCGTGCGTTTGTGAAGGCGGACGGAACTGTTGCGGAACGTGAAGCGCTTTCTGTCCTTGGCGAAGACTATCAGCAGGCATGTGAACGCTATTACGCCGCCGTTGAGTCCGACGAAGAATTCCGCAACGTCAAGAGCAAGTGTGAATCTGTGATCGAAGCCTGGCGCACGGTTCAATCGAATTATCGCGCTATGGGCAAGGTTGCGTCATGACGAAATTCAAATTGGCTCGCGAATATGGCTTTGTGGGAGAGGAACGCGCAGCATGACCGAAACAATCGTCACATGGAAGTCAGAAGACGCGCCGGCAGAATGTCGGTGGATGGCTCGTATCATGGTCCCGGTAAAGGAATGCAAGAAGCAGTCAAAGCGAGAAGGCCGCGACGGGCCACACGCTGTCCAGAAAGAGCATGAAGAGTTTGGACGGGGTAAGCCAGACAAAATGGGCTTCCTGCCAATCCTGCACTACGGAAAGACGAAAGAGCACGCAATCGCAAGGACAGAACGGTTCTGGGCCAAGCAAAAGGCTGACAAAGCCGCCAAGCGGGTCAGGGCTATGGCTGCGCCGAAATCAAAGAACAAAGAATCCGGCGCTCTGTCCTCCCGGACGCCGGTTACGGCCCCGGCATTGCCCGATACGTCCCCCCCGCGGGAAGCCGGCGGCCGTCTTGGCGGCGGCTCATCACCTTCCGAGTCGCCGCCCTTTTCGGAGGATAGCTAATTGAAGGAACCGGGGAAATGAGCGACACACCCAACTGGCGCAAGATCGCCTTTGAACTCTACCGTGCACTCGACGATATCGACACAGCGTCAGACATCGCCAAGGGAGACGATAAGTTCTATCGAGCGCGGGTCCGTTACCACCACAAAAAACGGTTCGAAATACTCCCAACGCCACTGTCTGACGAACTCTATGATGAATTTTACCCATCAGACGGCTTGATGGAGCGCAATAGTGCCCCGTAAAGTCAAAGAGTGGTTCGGCAAGACTGACAACAGCGCGCCATCACGCGAGTGCAAGCTACGTATATTGGACAGGCAGGACAACAAATGCGCCCTCACCGGCCATGAACTCCGGGGCGGTGATGCTATCGAGTTTGATCACAAAACCCCTCTTTGGCTCGGTGGCGAGAACCGAGAGAAAAACCTGCAAGCCGTCCTCGGCGCCCCTCACAAGCGCAAGTCAAAGGTTGAGGCAGGCGTTCGGGCAAAAGTCAAAAGCCAGAAGGCAAAGCACCTGTTGGGCCGCGAGAAGTCATACGGCTTTCAGAAGCCGCCGGGAACGAAATACAATTGGAAAACAGGGAGGCATGAATTCGAATGACTGAGCAATTGTTTCGGATAAAGCCGCTTGAGTGGGGGAAAGGTGGCTACCATTCTACCGATCAAGTGGCCGTAATTCCCATATATAACAACCAGCGGTATATCGTGTTTAGATTGGCTCGCGGCTGGTATTGGGAAAGCCCGGATGGGCTACATATGAAAGAGCCATCCGATTCCCCTGAAGCCGCCAAGGCCGCATGCGAAGCCCATTACCGGGAAAGGCTCATGGAAGCGCTTGGGCCGGTGGAGATGAAATTTTCATCGGACGCTGATCGCGCGCTCTGGCAAGAGTGGCTGAACAAATGACAGATGTAAGAGAGCCAGAGGACAATATCTTTCGCATGATTCTTGCGGATATCATTCTGAGTGCTGTCCTGCATCCCGAACTAGGTGACCGTCTCGAACTTGTCCCCAGAGGAATTTTGGACACAGCCCGCATGGTCATCGACCACCAAGACATCGTTGCCGCTGCTCAACGGAGGCGCAAATGACTGACATACGCAAAAAGCTGAAGGATATAGTGGCCGGGCTGGAAGGTGTCACGCCGAAGCCATGGGATATAGATCGAGATACGACCTCATACGGGCCACATATTCTCCACGGCACTCCTGCAAAACAATGGCCCATCGCAACCATTTTTCGTGAAGACGATGTTGAGCATTTCCAGCGCTGTGACCCCGACACCATGCGCGAGATAAATCAGGTTGTCGAAAAGCTTGACAAGGAAAATGAACACCTCGTGTACGGCATGCATCAGACCGATCTCGAGATCGAGGAAAAGCTCTTTCAGCTACAGGAAATGAGCAAAGCACTGGATTCGCGTGACGCTCAAATAGCGTGCCTTAAGCTTGAGTTCGCAGCCAAGGACACCGAGATCGAGCAGCTGCGGAAGGCGTTGGAACCGTTCGCAAAAGCCTACCACGCTTGGGAACAAAACCCGAAAATGGCGCAAGTTCGTAGAGAACATTACGCCAGAATGCCCGGCCAATGGCCCCTTGCCTTGGAAATCAAAGTGCAAGATGGGCGCATGGCCCGCGCCGCCCTCGCCCATAAGGAAGACTGACATATCAACCAAGACATATCAACAGCGCACATAGGTGGTCGATTTAATGGAAAAAATACAATGGAGACGCGGCGCAGATTATGTGATCTGGTCCAATGAACATAACGCTTGGTGGGGTCCAAATAATCGCGGCTATGCAAATCGATTAGGTAATGCGGGCCACTATACCCGAGACGAGGCGTTGAAAATATGTTCAAACGCCCGGGGTGGGTGGCCCTGGGAGGGCACACCACCAGAAATGCCCGTTCTTCTTAAAGATGCAATCCAATGTTACCCGATAAAGCCGCTGCCATGGGAACCGTGGGGAAAATCACAACGAGATTATAACGATGAGAAAACCGAGCGTGAGCGCGAATTTGACGCGCGCATAGATTGTGCCCGCGCCGCCCCCTTCCCGGCACAAAGGCATCAGGAATACGGAAGCGGTTCGATGGGACCGTAGAGAGGTGGTGAGATGTTAAGCCGAGACAATAGCATGGGTATCATTGCGCAAGTCTTTCACGACGCGTCTGTAGATACCTTCCCACGTGGCCCCAACGGCAAAACACCACAATACCCACAGCGCTTTTGCGATTGGATGAACCATATCGACGCACGTGTCACAGATGAATGCGAATGCCGCTGGCAAGAGCCTTATGGTTTCGTGGTTGAAGGGGGGTGCCCAATTCATGACTAACACTCAAGAGCGCCGCTCACTCAAATACAATCCGGGATATGTCAAGGCAAAGACTGATTACATTCGATACCTGGCGAAGCAATATCCTGCGCCAGAACCTAGCGAAGATGATAGTCCAGAAAATGACCGGCAAAAACTCAACCAGACAGCAACGGTCATTGAAAACTTAGCAGCCCATGTTGCTGAACTGGAGGCGCGGAATGACGAATGGGAACAGCATGTTGCCGATCTAATAAACGCTAGCGAGCAAACATGTGCTTGCGGATATGACAACCCAACCGACAGATGTCTTGTGTGCTTGAAGGCTTTCAAGACCAAAGACACCGAGATCGAGCGGCTGCAGGACAAAGTTGACGGCCTCGAATGTGACCTTGAGAACGCTGTCGAAACGGCCTTCAAGCGTGGCGCAGTCAAGTGGGCGAGGATGAATTATCCGAACCACCCATGTGTCACCGCCATCGCCCATAAGGAAGACTGATATGGCAACTGACAAAAAACCCACCAGTAACACAACCGTTCAGGCGCTACGCGCTGTTGATGCGGCGGAACTAAACGAACCGCCCTCAGTCAGTGAACAGTTTTGCACTGACACAGACGCAATGCGCCGGCGGCATACCCTG
>JAAEPA010000984.1 GCA_024222475.1 Gammaproteobacteria bacterium
AGCCCCGTGAGCGCACTTGAAAGATAGGCCTCCAGCTCGACGGAGGCATCGGCGGGATGGAACAGGGTCAGCTGTGAACCCTTCAACCGTAGTGTTTCCGGTGATGGCGGCGGGTACCGGCCTTCTGCACGATGATGCCTTTGACGGCATCGATATTGGGGATCCCCAAGGTCTCGTAGCCGTCGTTCAGTGGTTTGAGAAAATAACGGCCATCATCGATGATCAACTGGCGGAAGATATACTCATCTTCATGCACGGCGAGAACATAACAACCGTTTTCAATCACTCCGGCCGGATCGATGATAATAATACAGCCGTCGTCGAACTCAGGAACCATGCTGTCACCCAACACCCGTAAGGCAAAGGGTTCGCCGGCAGCGCAACCACCCATATCCATCAGCTAGACCTCACATCACACTGTGAGCCGCAATTCAATATCTGCAGACCCATTAATTAAGAATAAACCCTGCATTTTACGCATGTGACGCGCACGGCGCCAATAAAAATTTTCCGCGAACAACCTACCCTCCCAAGAACATCGATTCACTTTCTTCCAACACCCGTTCCTCTCGCTGTAGTGCCCAGAGATGAGCATACAACCCTGCTTGGCCCAACAACTCGCTATGCCTGCCTCGTTCCACGATACGCCCCTGATCCAGGACCAGAATCTTATCGGCATCGATGATCGTGGACAAACGGTGGGCAATCACCAGGGTGGTGGTGTACGCCGAAACCTTCCGCAGGGCGCGAAGTATGGCCTGCTCGGATCGGGAATCCAGGTTAGAGGTGGCCTCATCGAACACCAGGATATGAGGGCGCTTAAGGATGACCCGGGCAATCGCCACCCGTTGTTTCTCTCCTCCGGAGAGCTTCAGTCCACGTTCACCTACGATGGTCTCATAACCCTGTGGCAGATTTTCGATGAATTGATGGATATCCGCCATCCTAGCCGCTGTTTCGACTTGCTCGCGGCTCGCGGACGGCTTGGCATATTGGATGTTGTAAAGAATAGATTCATTAAACAACACGGTATCTTGGGGCACGATACCGATACTTCGACGCAGGCTGAGCTGGCTGCATTCACGTATGTCCTGCCCATCTATCGATACTCGTCCTCCAGTAACATCGTAGAAACGAAATAGCAGTCGCGCCAGTGTGGACTTGCCGGCCCCCGAGGGCCCGACTACGGCCAGCCTGTTTCCCGGCGGGATTTCAAAGCTGACCTCATGCAAGATGGTTCGCTGTGCTTGATAGGAAAAATCTACATTCTCGAAATGCACAGCGGCCCGGTCGATCCTCAAATCATGGGCCGCTGAAGAATCCTGAATCTCCGGTTGTCGTTCCAGCAGCTTCAGTATCCTATCCATATCGGCCAGGGCATAATTTAGGGAACGATACATCATGCCGAGAAAGTTGAGCGGCAAAAACAACTGTAGCATCAAGGCATTCACCAGCACTAGATCACCCAGAGTAATGTCCCCCTGCACCACACCCTCAGCGGCGAAGATCATGATCATGCTGACACCCGCGGCGATGATCGCCCCTTGCCCGAAATTGAGCATCGCCATGGTGGTCGAGGTTTTCACCGCGACATCCTCCCAAGCATTCATGGTCTCGTTATAACGTTCAAGCTCCCAAGATTCGTTGTTGAAATACTTGACGGTCTCGTAATTGAGTAGGCCGTCTACAGCCTGCGCATTGGCGATGGAATCCAATCTATTCATGGTGTGACGCAGATCCATGCGCCAGTGAGTCACCATCAGGGTAAAGCCGATATATAAAACCACGGTGATGAAGACGACAATGCCAAATCGAGCTGGATACTGACCGAACAACAATGCCGCTACCAGCACAAATTCCGCGATAGTAGGCAATATGGTCAATACCAATCGGTTAAGAATCTGACTGATACTCCTGGCGCCGCGATCAAGGTCACGGGTAATGCCACCGGTGCGCCTTTCCAGGTGATAACGCAGGGACAGCTCATGCAAGTGCCGCAACACTCGGGCGGAGAGCTTATGCATGGCACTGTAACGCACCCGAGCAAACACGGTGTCGCGCAGTTCATTGAAGGCCGTACTGGCAATACGCAAGGCCCCATAGGCCAGCAACAGGGTAAGAGGCAACACCAGAACCTGCACTTGATTTCCGTCCAACGCATCGACCACCTGTTTCAGCACCAAGGGCACTGTGATAGTAGCTAATTTTGCGGATATCAGGCAAAGAAGGGCTACCAGCACCCTACCGCGGTAATCCCAGACATAAGGAAAAATGCGCAGCAGATTCTTCCAGTCGGTACGATCATTATGGGGCTTGCGGATATATTTTATTCTTCTGCTCATATTTAGAGTCAGTCTAACCCCTTCGATTTTATCGTTTATAGAACAGCCAAATTACACTTATGGTGATGGATCTTACCCCACCCAAACATTCAAAGAGCGTAACAATCAATATTGATAAAAATATAATCAGTTGATAATTTAGAAATTTCAGTTATCCTCTGGCAGCTTTTAACTCGCCTGGAAGGCCGCTACAGTAGTGCTTCAGAGCTTGTGAATAAATTGGAATTGTAGCGAGGCTGCCACTGAGAGTAGCCGGCAAGGCGTGGCGCAGCCAATAGTTTGGGAGTTTATTGAAATAAATGACTGATTATTGGCGGCGTCACAACGCTGCCAGATGCTTTCAGGGGTAGCCGCAGTAGATTTCTATTTATTCACAAGCTCTAAGTTAAAGGAATAGGATGCAGATCGATCAACCCCGCCATGCTGACACCGCCTGCCTCGAGGCCAGGGACTTATCCTGTA
>JAAEPA010000985.1 GCA_024222475.1 Gammaproteobacteria bacterium
CCCGGACAGATGAAATGTATTCTTGCCCAAATCCATTCCCATTCGTACTACTTTTTTGCTAGTCTTCATGTCGGATCCTCTCTCTTCCTTTAGATGGATGGTTTCCTTTACCATCTTGGCTCTTTAGAAGCCGGTTTGGAAGGGGGATGGGTCCATTTCATTATCCTACGCGGGTTCGAAATTTGCAGCGAAAACCCTGATCGGGCCTAGGCCCGATCAGGGTTTAAACCACACCCTGTTTAACCCCGCGCCCTGCCCCCGGCTCCCGACAGGGGCGGCTGCGCTTGCGCCCCCGTTCGGGCCCCGGGCTCAGGGCGCTCAGTGCTGAAATTCAATCCCGATAAAGTGTTAAAGGGTAAAAGTGCTAAGGGTAAGTCCTCAGGAGGCGAAAGCCCAGGTAGAGGTCGCGGTTGCCGGGCCCGATCCAAAAGCGAACCGCCGAACGGCAGTTCACGGCGACGTCGCTCCAGCTACCGCCGCGGATCACCCGGTAGGAGCCTGAACTTGGACCCTGGGGGTTGTTCTCAGGACTTTTGCTGTAGTAATCACTACTGTATCTGTCACCAACCCATTCCCAAACATTGCCACTCATGTCGTATAATCCAAGGCCATTGGCTGCTTTCTTACCTACGGGATGATGGCCTCTATCCCAGTCTTCATTATTCCACGCCACCTGATCTACATCATTGCCACCACAATACTTCTCCTGCTTGCCCCCACTGCGGCAGGCGTATTCCCATTCCGCTTCAGTGGGCAGTCGATAACCACCCTTACCTTTGCTATTTAGCTTTTTAATGAACCCCTGCGCATCGTTCCAGGAGACCTGCTCTACCGGGTGATTATCCCCCTTTTTAAAACTCGATGGATTATTCCCCATGGTATTTTTCCACTGCTCCTGTGTCACTTCGTACTTGCCCATCCAGAATCCGTCCACACATACCTCGTGCACCGGCTTTTCATCTGAATTTTTATTGCTGCCCATCTGATAACAGCCCTTGGGTACTCGCGCGAATGCCATCCCTGTTACCGGATCTTGCCACTCATTCTTCTGCTCGGATCTATCAGGTATTGAGGGTATAACCTCCAACTTCGCCCGCAGCACCTCCTTCGCCCCCGCCGGCAGATCAACCCTCTGCTCCCAGTCACCATACCCCTTCTTGGTAACGGTTATCCGATATTCCCCAGGTTCAAGATCCAGATCCAGACGGGTACTGCCCTTGTAGTCGCCGTTCAGGTAGACCTTGTCATCATTCACATTGGAGCGCACCGTAAGATGCGCCAATGCTGGGGCGATAGGCTCCAGGCTGAACACCGGTTGCGACCACTGTCCATGACGGATCGTGACCCACTGGGTCTGCGCTTTATGGTCCTTGGCCGTGACCTTGACCTGCACCCTACCCGCCGGTAGATTAGAGAGGTTCAGGGGACGCTGGCGTGAGGCCGTGCCCACCGGACGGCCATTGACCGTGACCTGGGCCTGTGCCACGGTGACATTGACCTGCAGGTGTCCTAGGAACTTGACTGGGGGCGGCGGCGCAATGCCGGGACCAGGAAACGTTCCTCGCGGCGGAAAGAATACGAAATCCCCCTGCGCCAGACGGTATTCCTTGATCTTGCCATACTGAGGGCTCTGTTGTTCGTATTTAGGCACTTCCTGGGCCAGGTAGACACCGAGTTCCGTCCCGGTCACATAGCCGTCTCGGTTCAGATCGCCCTTGCCCTCGCGCAGGGCGTCCACGAAGGCTGGGGTGAAGGTGCTGCGGGCCGGGACGGTCTCCCCGGCGCTGCCTGCGGTGATGAATTGACGCACCGGCTTGCGGGTCGCGCTACGAATATAGCGCTGTTCTTTCTTGGGCAGGTCTCTGGCCTTGAATACGGTCCCTGAAAAACAGCTGTCAAATAAAAATAATGCGTGCTTGGCGCGGATTCCCCTCGCCCAGGCCATCACCTGGTTCATGTCCAGCGCCTTGCGATAAAAACCCACCTCGTCCTGTCCGGGGTCGGGCGCATCGGCAGGGACCAGGTAACCGTAGTCTCCATCGCTGTAACCATGGCCCGAGAAGTAAAACAGCAGCCGGTTACCCTTTCGATAGCCGTATTGGTTGATGAAATCCGCAAAGGCACGCTTCAGTGTCTTGGCATCGGGGTCTGACACACTGACCACATGAAACCCCTGGCTCTCCAGTACGGCCTTCACCGGCGCCAATTCTTGGGGGATATTCTCCAGATCGCTCCATCCCCGGGTATAATTCGACACCCCGATCAACAAGGCGTGGCTCTGCTCATAGAGCGCCAGTTTCTCTCCGGTGTGGGTCTGCGCAGTGAGTGGGACTGGATGCAGCCCCTTGGCCGGGGCAGCAGCGAGTAGCGACTGATCGCCTGAGAACAGTGTGATGAACAGGAATAGAACCAATCTATCGATCATTTTTGTTCTGATACCCCCTAACCTAGCCGGTAGGATGCCGGTGAGCCTGCGAACCGCATCGATCGAGTCATTCTTCGCCCTTCGGAAAACTCCGGCACCCAATTGATATGCGCCACCAACAGCCGATTGCCTTGGCGTTCGGCGCAATCGACCATAAAAAAGTAGCTTGCTCCTTTGACCTTGGCGCGGCGGTATTCGGTCATGGCTCTCGATCCTCGATCGATGCGGATGCGTATGTGGGAACGGGCAAAGTTGTACTGCCATTCAAGGCAGGAAATGCAATTAATGTTGAGTCCGCAATTGGGTTAATCGACGTGGACAATGCCCTGGAGAACACTTTCGGTGTAATAATAAGTGACTATTACTTTAACCCTCGGTTTAAGCTTAGGCTTCAGTATTGGTCTCCAATCCGGCGATATAATCACTTCTGAAGGTGCTACATTTACGATACTTAGCCAAGGCTTTATTAATGAATAGTTTGCAATCGGAGCCTCATTCGGTCATTTTTCGCCAGAGGACGACACATTAGTGAATAGCAACAATACAGTTAATATTAACGGAGTATTTCTGTTCTGATCGACGCTCCGCCCAGCCCACTAAACGGATTATCGGGAGACTTCTAAGGGGCGACCAATTCATTGGTAGCGATATTTATAGTTAGGCTGAGCCCATTTAATATCATTCGACTCTGTTGCTTTCTTGGTAACAATATCGGGTCCTGGATCATGCTCCAGTTTGATTAAGAAGCGCCTACGGCCTAAGTCCTTGATGCTCTGCACCGTGTAATCTGAATAAAGTCGGCGGACTATCTCATCAGCATCGCCTTGCTCTAAAACAAGGATATACTCGCCAGGCACACGGTTATCACTTTCTGACAATGGATTGCTTTCAGTTTGTGCGGTTTCTGCACATGAGGTAACGCTCATTACAACGAGCACTACGATTCCCGTGGCAAGCCTCAAGAGGTCGAGATATCTCATTCTTACTCTACTGTTGCTGACACGCCTGTAGGCGAATTTATGTAGCGTAATGATCTGATAGCATTTACTGACTTGCCCGTCGTTGTAATGCTCATGAGCGAGGGAGCTATTTCACCACCTCTCTTGATGGAGTTAATGACATCCTGGTACGTATAATCAGGATTATAGGCCCAGATCATTGCGGCAAGCCCTGCCACATGAGGTGCGGCCATCGAGGTTCCTTTTGTGTTTTTGTACCTCCTGCTGTTAGGTTCGGCAGTATTGATTTCAAAATCCTTAATTGCTAGGCCGAAATTTGTTGCAGCGGCGTCTGAAACTATTCGAAATCCGAATGAGCATGCTGAGGTCAGACAGCTAGAAAGGTCATATTGAACTTGAATTGGAAGAAACTCATGACCAGTAAACAGATCTGAGATTTCTTGTAAAAGGATACCGCTCACGAACGGATCACCACCATTGGGATCATAAGCTATCCGTCCAAAATCACTCTGTACAACATCGACTGACACCCAGAAACTCGCACCAGCCCCAAGCAAACCTCCAAGATCATACTGATTCCAGGTTCTATCGTCTGTACTGTTCGCATAAAGTCCAGCCGCGCACCAGTTGCTCGGATTAACTAGTATTCTCGTATCTTGACAGGTGACTGCAGCCCAATTGGAACTCGCCGTGGTTCCCGTCAAACTGAGAGTAAGAGATAGGTATCTCACAGCATCCACTAGGGATGTAGGGTCCAACAGGAACGTGATTGATCCATCGGCGGCAATTGAGGCGAGAGTACTCTGCGGTATGGTTATACTGTCTGTGACCGTGGGCAAGTCTTCCGCTGAATTAGCATCGTTTATAACAGTGAATAATGAACCTAGAGAGACACCATCACCAAATACCCCAATTGTCTCGCTACGATTATTAATATCCCTTGCTGCGGTAACTGTTAGTACGCCATCTGCAGTTGGTGAAGGTATCCCTTCAAATGTGAACGTAACTGAAGGCACCTCATTGTCAGGTGGTTGACCTTCCAACAGAAGGTTGGGAGTGAAGGTCTCTTCGTAAGAGGTTTGATCACCACTAGCAAGTTTCTTTTGAAAGCCGTCAAAGTTCTCTTTGATAGATCGTCCAGGCCATGTACTCCAGGTATTAGTTCCCGGTGCACCCACGTCTACACTTACTACGCCATAATTCGAAAAGTTTGCTCTCTGGTAAGCCTGATCCAGAGCGGCTACACAGATAAGATTGTCTTGTGTAAAGTTGCATGGATATATTTGCGTATTTAAGTCGCCGTCAGTCCCACCACCCTCATTGTTTACACCCTTATTCCCAGCTGCAACAACAACTAGAACTTTACGATCATGAGCGTAGTTAATTGCGTCATTGAACGCTCTGTCAAATGGCTGTTCACCGCCCAAGCTCATATTGATAATCCGAGCGCCATTATCGGCAGCGAATTCAATGCCTCTAATTATGTTAGATGTAGTAAAACCTCTTACATCTCCTGCCCGAATAGCCATTATCTGAACATCCCAACATACGCCTGTTGTCCCTCTTCTGTTATTTCCAACCGCGCCAATGGTTCCCGCAACATGGGTTCCATGCCCGTTCCCATCGGTCGGCATTGGATCATTGTCATTATCTTGAAAATCCCAACCGTGATTAGGATAGCGGGCACCACCATTCCACATATTGGCAACCAGATCACTGTGGGTGTAGTTCACACCAGAATCAAGCACGGCTACAATGACTGAGCTGCAATCTGTAATCTGATCCCAGGCGAGCTCGGCATCCATATCCTTCCCGGAAATGCCTGGATTATTAGAAGAATATGACGGGTCCGCGATTATTTGTCCGTTATTTTTCAGTCCCCACAGATCCCCGTAGCGGACATCATTGGGTCGGGCTAGCAATTTGTACAAATAGTTTGGCTGAGCATATTCCACATTGGGATCGCTCTGGTAGCTTGCAACAGCCGATTCGACATCCTGTTCAGCCTTGATCTTTATGTGATGCACTAGCGCTTTTTTATCCAAGGATCTCAGCGCTTGGTGTCCAAATCCCTCTGTTATTACTGCCCGGTATGAGCTGCTCGTATTTCCTTTATACTTTACCAGAACCTCACCTGGCACATAGTTGAGTTTAGTGTCTTTTGTCAGTAAGTTTCTTTGTGGGTCTGCAGCAAGGCTTTGAGCACATGGAAACAAAAAAACGGCTACCGTGACCAACCTGGTAGTGAACCGAGCTATTTCTATGGACATCTTAATCGTTCCTTCCTTAGATCTTAGAATTTCACTGCACGGTAATTGATATCTCTTGTGAAGCCTCGCTACCGGTAGTGTTTAAGGCTGTATAGGCCACTACATTGAAATAATATCTTCCAGGCGGCAACGAGATGACTGTAGAGCGGGGAGTTAAACCGGAAACATTCGGCACATTGATTAGACTGGCATTATTGAGATCAAAGCCCGATCTCGTATCATAGTACACGCGATAGCCTCCTCCTCTTTGATGTACGCCTGATTCCCGATTGTTGTCCCACTGCACGCGTACATCACTGACTCGATCAAATACGCCAATCGACAAAGTGGCATCATCCATCCCACCATCATTATCGGTAACCGTAAGTCGGACAGGGTAGTCGCCTATATTTGAATAAGTGTGCGTGAATGTTTGGCCGAATGCCGATTGGCCATCTCCGAAATCCCATTTGAAAATAGATATTACGCCATCAGGATCGGATGATGAAGAGGCATCGAAAGCGACAAATAGTGGGGCGCTTCCGCTAGTAGGTGATGCCGTAAAGGCAGCAGAAGGGGGTTGATTAGAAGAGGGTTCTGATTCTGTATTCGGTGAATTACTGCTACCACAAGCCGATAGCACGAAAGCGAAAAGATATAGACCAATCCTTGATATACGCATGTCCCCTCCTGGGCACTATCAATCTTTTTTATTATTATACATAAATATAGAAGCTTCTTGTAAATTTGTACAAAATTTGTTCCGCACTACTGCATATAGACTTTCTATCAATGAAATTTATATAAATGCACTCTTCTATATGCAGATATGAATATGCCTTGTAGATATGTGAATTTAGGAGTAGCTGGTAGTGCGTGATCAAAAGCTTCAAGCGACGGACATCAACGAAGACACCGAGTAAGGAACGCGAATTAAATAACTTCCCTAACATTAGATGTTCGACGGAACGGCTGTGTAATTCCACTGAGGCAGGACATCATCAAAAACGATCCGCATGGTTTCTTTGAAACCCTCAGAATACTTTCTTCCGGGGAATCTATGGTGTCACCATTTAGCCGACCCGTGTCAATAGGCAAAGCGCCCCCTTCGCCACGAATTTTTCCTTTTCGTGAACACCAAAATAACGATTCCGCGCCAGACGACTCATAAATACGCACCCCAATTCTCTGTTTGGCAGGCGTCGAATTCGAAACCGAATCGCACCAGTCACCCTTGTGGATCAAGGCAGTGGAACTTGCTCCGAACGGAGAAAGTATCCGGCCCCTGGCTCATCAGAGCCCCAGAAAATAATCGGTACCCTAGCGTGTCCAAGTGGTGCGGGAACCCGCTTTCAGATCGGTTCGCGCTTGACAGATTTGTGGCTCTTGCTGGCCGCAGCAAGTCCAACCCGTGGATGGCTCACGATAGAGGCGCTTCAGTCAAACCCTTTGGCAATAAATCGTTTTCAATAACTGGACGGGCCGGCGTCTAATCAGGTCTGGTGGCTTTGACTCCAACCCCTAGGCAAGCTCACCGTCCCATCCATAACTGCAGTGCTATGGCATCAGTGTTACCCCGTAACGCGTTGCCTCTTTAGGAGGCAGATTCACGGCTTATCTCATGCAGACCCTGCCCCTGGAGTGGATGTGCTGTCAAGGAGGAGTCCCGAAGGATGAGGGAAGCTCCTTGACAGCACAGCAACGTAAGGTAGCCTTCTGCGCAAGAGATAAGCGGTGTTCGCATTTATCCAAACGCCCGCTCTATTTCAAAACTTTTTTGATCCCGCATCATGTAATAGCAGGCTCTGGCAAGCTTGTGGGCAATGGTTTTGATTGCCACCACGTTGTTGGTTTTTGCCGCCTTACGCTGGTAATAGCCTTTAATCCTATCGTTGTGGCGAATCGCGAAATTCGCTGCTTCCACAAACGCCCACAAAAAGCGAAAACATGGGTGTCAGGTCTTGCAATCACATATCGCC
>JAAEPA010000986.1 GCA_024222475.1 Gammaproteobacteria bacterium
TGGGGGTGGGGACGTGCAACGTCCTGGATCGGATGGCCCCGTTTCCCCTCGATCAATCCCTGCTTCAAGGCGGCGCGAGTCAAATGGCGCCGCAGTTGCAAAAGCGCCTGCTCAGAGATACCCGCCAATCCATTGAGCAAGGAATCTTGGCTCATGAGGCCATTTGTGTGATGCCACCCAGGATGCGCAAGTAATCCGAGGTGATGTCCTTGAGGTTATGAGCCCATTCGTGAATGGCGAGATATTGTTGAAGATAGATCTTGTTTACTCCGCGGAAAGGACGAAGGAAATTGCGAACGCCCGTCCAAAATCCCTCAATCGTGTTGCTGTGCACCTCGCGAATGCCATCACCATCGTCATCACGTGCCCACTCATGCTCGCTGTGGTTAACCGTCACATGGATGCGTCGGGACCTTGATAGATGATTATAGGCGGTCCATTCATCTGTATTGACCGTAGAGCCAGACTTGGTTGTATTCAACACGTCTGGCTCTAAGTCTTTTCTTGCGCTGTTTTTTTTACAATGATATGAACGTGGCCGCTTTCCCGGCCGATGATCCCCTGAACAGGAGGGCGGTCAGTATCCCAAGTACCATGACCTCTCGCTTTGTTGGCACGTTGGCGTGGTGGATCCTCAGGATCGAGATGCAATATGCCTTTTTCACCTGCGTTTTGAT
Organism: Gammaproteobacteria bacterium; assembly: GCA_024222475.1. Taxonomy (GTDB): domain Bacteria; phylum Pseudomonadota; class Gammaproteobacteria; order JAAEPA01; family JAAEPA01; genus JAAEPA01. Next base: position 678 of record JAAEPA010000986.1, read on the forward strand.
ACATCTCATCGACCTCCACAACCTCGTCGGCCAAAGGCTCCCGAGTACATGCCTGTGCCGCAAGTTCCTGAATTTTGTGGCGACGCTCAAGCAAGTGCTTACGGTCGACACCCAATTCTTTTGCCAAATGAAAGGTTGGTGTGCCTTGGGCAAAGCCCTGCAGGATGCGCACGATCACGCAGCAACTATGGTGGGTACCTTGCCAGAGGGTTCCGGAAAACGCGTTGTAGATCCGACCGCAGGAACAGCGAACATACAACACCGGTGCTCGATCCCGCCTGTGCACCTTCGACTGCTCGACCGGAGTATCGCACTCTGGGCAACATAGGCCATTCGGATGCAGAATCTCGACGAGGTAATCGTAACACTTCTGCTCATCCATCAACTCCACGGTTGAGAAACGGATCATCGGCTCCCCTCTGTTGGCAATCTAATATGGGGAATCTATTCTCTACCTCAGCGATTCGAATGTATAGTACTCACACAGTTGGCCTCATGAGCCGAAAACATGTTAGAA
>JAAEPA010000987.1 GCA_024222475.1 Gammaproteobacteria bacterium
CGACTTTGCCGGTAATATCCGCGAGGGCTACCAGCTCTTCGACAACATGCGTCCTTACATCGTGATACCCAGCCAAAAAGACCCGGATATGCATCCCTGTCTGGATTGTCACGATTGGGCGGAATCAGACCTGACACCTCGCAGACTCAAGGAACCTCACGACAATTTCAGGCTGAAACATGGGCTGCATGGGAAAGGCGAGTTCTGGTGTCTTACCTGCCACCATCTTGAGGGAGACGGTGGGCTGAAGACCTTCGAAGGCGTTAAGTTATTATTTGACGATGCCTACATCCTGTGCAGTCAGTGTCACGCACAAGAGGCCAAAGACTGGTCATTCGGTGCCCATGGAAAGCGGGTGGATAACTGGCAGGGCGAGCGCAGAATCCTAAATTGTACTGCCTGCCATTATCAGCATCAGCCCAGATACGACCCCCGAAAGCCTATGTCCGGCCCTTCTTTGCGGATGGGGTTGAATCGTCCCAACCATCCAGCTCAGGGAGCAGAAACCTCTAAACACGGGCATAAGACAGTCAGAGTTTGGGAACGGTACTCAAACAAACAGGGTCAGGAGAAACTAGATGCCCATGAATAGTGAATCCAATCCTATTAATAGCTATCGAAGACGGTTTCTAAAGGGACTCTCAGGTGTAGCAACAACCGTGGCGGGCACCAAGGTGGCCGCGGGTGCCTGGGGCGGCAACACCTTGAGTGATACCTTCGCGGACTTTTTTCAGCAGCATTACCAACGCATGACTGAGAAAGAGCTGCAGACCACACTGGAGCGTATCGAGCGCAAAGCCAAACAGCGTTACTCTGTGGATATCAAGTGCAAGAACACGCCGCCTCAGGAAGGTGTCGTTTTCGGCTATGCCATCAATATCTCCAAATGCCGTGGCTATCGCGACTGCGTACATGCCTGCGTGAAAGAAAACAACCTAAGCCGCGACACGCAATACATCCGGGTGCTGGAGCTAAACAAAGGCAGTATCAATCTGGAGAAATCGGACCATTACTATAACCACGAAACCGTCCCGCAAGAAGATAAGTATTATCTGCCTATGCAGTGTATGCAGTGTGATGATCCGCCTTGTGTCAAGGCCTGCCCTATCGAGGCGACCTGGATGGAACCCGATGGAATTGTAGTCGTGGACTACGACTGGTGTTTCGGCTGTCGCTATTGTATGACGGCCTGCCCTTATTCGGCACGGTACTTTAATTGGGGAAACCCGGATCTTTCCGCGGAGGAGATCAACCCTGAC
>JAAEPA010000988.1 GCA_024222475.1 Gammaproteobacteria bacterium
CGCTCACAGATTCCATTGGTCTGTGGTGACCGCACCTTTGTTTTGGTGTGCTCAATGTCATTGAGGGCCAAATACAGCTGGTAGTCATGCCGATCTGCCCGACCGCAGTATTCTGTCCCTCTGTCGGTGAGTATTCGCAGCATGGGTAGCTCTTGTTGCTCGAAGAACGGCAATACCTTGTCATTGAGCATGTCAGCTGCTGTGATGGGTGTCTTGGTCGTGTACAGCTTGGCAAAGGCAATCTTGGAATAGGTATCAACAAACGTTTGTTGATAGATGCGACCAACACCCTTGAAAGTGCCTACGTAGAAGGTGTCTTGCGATCCCAAATAGCCAGGATGTGCCGTTTCAATCTCACCAGAGGCTACATCATCGTGTTTCTTACGTTCTAGTGCAGCGACCTGAGCTTCGGTCAGGATAATACCTTCACTGGCAATCTTGGCTTCCAGGGCCTTCAGTCGATCCCGGAAACAAGCCAGGCTATGGCGTAGCCAGATACTACGAACTCCACTGGGTGAGACAAAGATGCCAAGCTTTCGGAGCTCATTGCTGGCTCGTGTCTGACCATGGGCCGGGTAGTCAATGGCATGTTTGAGAACGGCTTCTTCCGTGGCCTCATCCACTCGGTTCTTGGGATTGGGTTTTCTGCGAGGTTTATCCAGTAGTGCTTGAACACC
>JAAEPA010000989.1 GCA_024222475.1 Gammaproteobacteria bacterium
CAGTTACTCGTTGACACCCCGCGCCCAACGTGGGCTGCTCAATGTTGTATAATAAATCAAATTGCACGTCTTCGTACTTCAAAGCCAGTCACGCTTCTAAGCTTTCTCATCTCCTACGGAGGGAGATCACCGCTGTTTTGGTAACGCAAATAGACAGCGGTGATCATCGAAGGCTTGCGAGATCCACACTATCGGAAGGTCTCCCAATGGCCGCCAACGTAGACCGATATTACGTACCGCCTGTGCGAGGGGTGGCTGGCTTTGCCGTATGCATGATCAAACCTACATCGGCCAGCGCGAAGTTTGGAACAGCGAAATGCCGCTGTCTCTTTGGCGTGGTGCCAGGCGCCGCCATCTTTTCATCGTCGGCCAGACCAGCACAGGAAAATCCACCCTGTTTCGAAACCTGATGTCACAAGACATCGAGGCCGGTTCCGGCTGTGCGCTCATAGATCCCCATGGGGATCTGGCGCAGGAGGTGATGGATGCGGTTCCAAAACGTCGCTTGCATGACACCCTGGTGCTCGATCCGTCTGACACAGAACATCCGGTTGGGATCAATCCGTTCTTCATGGTGCCGCCGAATGAACGTTCTCTGGTTGCTTCCAACCTGACCGCCATTTTTAAAAAGCAATGGGGTGACAGTTGGGGGCCACGGCTCGAATACATCTTGCACAACATCAATCTGGCTTTGCTCGAGGCGCCGCCATCACTGCGGCCCACGATCCTTTCCATCCCTCTGATGCTGGTGGAGCCAAATTATCGCAACAAGGTGGTCTCCTGTGTTCGAGACTACCGCGTGCGCAGCTTCTTTGATGACGAATTTGCCAGGTGGAAGGGCAGGGATCTCGAGGAGAGAATTGGCCCGCTGCAGAACAAGGTGGGCAAGCTGCTCAGCAATCCATTCGTCCGCAATATGTTCGGCCAATGGAATCCGGCCGTGAATTTCGATGAGGTCATTTCGAAACGAAAGATTCTGATCGTTCGCCTGGCCAAGGGTCTGGTGGGGGAGGAGGAGGCCAACCTGTTTGGTTCCATCGTCGCATCAAGTCTGATGCAGTCATCAATGCGTAGAGCCGATCTGCCGGAGGCAGAGCGTCATGACTTCTACTTGCATATTGACGAGTTCCCGAATTTCACCACCAATGCCTTTGCTGGCATTTTGTCGGAAGCTCGCAAATACGGCCTGGCGCTGACCTGCGGCAACCAGTACCTGTCGCAGATGTCTGACGAGATCCGCGATGCTGTTTTCGGGAATGTGGGGAGCATGGTGGTGTTCCGTGTCGGTGCCGAAGATGCCGAATTTCTGGCCAAGGAATTTGGCGGAGTGTACCCACCAGCTCGCTTTCGAGATCTGCGCATCGGAGAAGTGGCTGTTCGGTTACTTGGCCAAGACGGAAACACCACAGCTTTCGGAAAAACTGATCCCAACGGATCAGCTTGTCATGGAACCCTACAACAGGTGGTCGAACATACCCGCAGACGGTATGGCCTTGATCGTTCGACGGTTGAAGCGACGATCGGCAACTGGTTGGGCAAGCAGATAAGATAAAAACCCCCGGGCCGAAGCCAAGGGGTTTACTGTCAGTGTTCGGTGAACAGGATGTCGTTGATCACGTCATCCATGATGTGTTTGAGATCAGGCATTTGCTGCCTCAACACAGCCGGTTGGTGCTGGACATCCAAGACGGAATGCCGCCGCACCAGGCGCTCCACTTCACGCTTGCCGAAGCGCACTTCGAACAGTTTTTTCATTTTCAACCAGGCCTCCACGTAGTCGTAGTGGCAGGTGTCGAAGTCTTCGCCACCCTCAACCACGCGTTGCGTGAGTTGTTCAGCGAGAAGCCTTTGCCCACAGAGCATGGCCTTCTCGCAAGTCGGTTCCTGGTTAAGGATCTCGTCAGCCTCCAGAAGGGCGGCTGTTTTGCCTGAATGACAATTCACGATATGCTCCCTCGCATCCACCACAACCGGAGAAATTTCCGGCTGTTGTTGATACGGAGGAGCCGTGATC
>JAAEPA010000990.1 GCA_024222475.1 Gammaproteobacteria bacterium
GCTACGCGGTAGAAATCATTCATTCCGGTTGTGAATCCCTCGGCGTTCTACGAATTCTATGAAACATGACAAAGTAAAACTAAAGAGGAAGAAAATCCTTGACACAGCATCTCATGATACGATACGTGTTCATTGATGCGAAGGAAGACTATGAAGACGTTCTCTGAGACAAAAGGAGTCTTATGACCACACACACCATCTTCAAACGCGTGACCCTCTTCATCGCTGGGGTGTTCGTGCTGCTTCATGCAGGAACAGCCGCATCGAGCCACCAGGCGTCTGAGATGCCGTTTGAGCGCATCACGGTCGAACAGGGGCTGTCGCAAGGTACCATTTATTGCATCCTCCAGGATCGCCGGGGATTTCTGTGGTTCGGGACCCAGGGCGGCTTGAACAAATATGACGGCTATGGCTTTACGGTGTATCAGGCGGACCCCAATAATCCCCACAGTGTAGGGAGTAATGAGGTGGTCGCCCTGCATGAGGATCATGAGGGTCGGTTGTGGATTGGCACCAGC
>JAAEPA010000991.1 GCA_024222475.1 Gammaproteobacteria bacterium
ATCGACTCTGCACTCGAACTTAAGGATGCCTTTGTATGCACCAAGCACTCCCTTGCGCAGTTAGCTAAGAATAAGAGTTATTGTCAAATCTGGTGTTTGCGCGCATTGAATCAGGCGGCGGCCTGGTCGGCCTGAGTGACCTCAACACCATCTTGAAATTTCACTCCGGTAATCACCTTTGCCAAGTAATTAAATCCGCGTATTCGTTTCCACTTCTGCTGTGCACACATCCCCAGCTTGAACATCATATGCAGCATGCCTGAACGCGACAGGCAGCCCTTTGAGCGCTTGGTCCGATGGCGGATCGTGCCAAATGTCGACTCGATCGGATTGGTCGTTCGGATGCTCTGCCAATGCTCGGCGGGAAAGTCATAGAAGCTCAATAGTTCTTCACTATCTTTTTGTAGGCATAGCGTTGCCTTTGGATATTTCGCTTCATAGGTCTCGATAAACAGATCATAGGCCTGCTCAGCCGCCTTCTTGGTCGGTGCTTGCCAGATCTCATGCAGCCCCTGTTTGGCTTTGGGTTGTACCGATTTTGGAAAGCAATTCAATATATTGCCAGTTTTGTGCATCCAGCAGCGCTGCTGACGGGTCTGCGGATAAATCTCTTCCAGCGCCGCCCAGAAGCCCATGGCACCGTCGCCAATGGCCAGTTCCGCACCGTTCATGCCGCGGCTCTTGAGATTCAGCAAGACTTCTCGCCAGCTTTGGGTCGATTCCCTAACCCCGTCCTCAATCGCCAGGAAATGCTTCTCTCCGCGCTCATTGACGCCAATCACCACCAGGGCACAGAGTTTGGTCTCTTCTGAGCGTAGACCACTGTAGATCCCATCGGCCCAGAGATAAACCCACCGATCGTTATCCAAAGGGTCATGACACCATTGTTGGTATTCTTCTGCCCAGATTCGCTTCAAACGCGACACCGTGCTGGCCGATAACCCTTGGGCCTGCGGCCCGACCAGTACTTTTAAGGCCGCCTCCATTTCTCCACTGGAGACCCCCTTGAGATAGAGCCACGGTAAGGCGGCTTCCAAAGCCGCGGTTTTTCTCACGTAAGGCGGCACTAAGGCCGAACGAAACGTGACCGTTTCTCCCGTCTTGGCCCGTACCTTGGGAATCTTGACCGTCACTGGGCCGATCCCGGTTTGCAGTTCACGTTCCGGCAAATATCCATTGCGCACGACTCCGGCTTTACCCCCCTCAGTACGACGATCTGAATGCTGTGCTAGCAGTTCCTGTAATTCCATCTCTACGGCCTGGTGGATCAAGCTTTGTGCCCCTGTTCTTAACAGCTCCGTTAATGGGTCTGAGTCAATATCTCGATCTTTGAACTCAACAACAGTATGCTTACTCATGGTGGCATATCTCCTTGGGTGGTTTGGTGTCGGATAACAACAAATCAACCAGATATGCCGCCTTTTTTCAACTCGTTTAAACACCAGATTCAATCATAGCTCCATTTTTCTCGTGTGCTGCCGAATCGATAGACCAAAGCTTCTCCAAACCATAGAATTCACGTGTATGCGGTAACATGACATGAACCACCACATCGCAAAGGTCTACTAATACCCACTCTCCCTCGCGCTCGCCCTCCATTCCAAGAGGAACCACACCTGCCGACTTAGCCTTCAGTGCCACATTGTCCGCCAAGGCCTTGACATGGCGACCTGAAGTACCGCTGGCGATGATCATAAAATCCGTGATC
>JAAEPA010000992.1 GCA_024222475.1 Gammaproteobacteria bacterium
CGGTTCGAACTTTGCTTGAAACTGCTCCCAGATCACATCGATCTCGGCATTGTTGGCGATGGCTTTCAGGGTGATATGGGGAACACGCTCATAGACGAAACCCTGACGGATATTGCCGTGAGTTGGTGATTCGGAAGGGGCTATGCGGGTGATATTGGCCTCTTTTTGTTGCCCTTCGGGACTGTCGGCCAATAGGTAGTAGGGATAACGGGCGCCCATGATGCGAGTGCGGGCCAGGGTCAGGGCGACACGGGAAGTGTCTATGGTGATCCAGCGGCGGCCCCATTGTTCTGCGACGTAGGCAGTTGTACCCGAGCCACAGGTTGGATCTAGAACCAAGTCGCCGGGGTCGGTGGTCATTAGAATGCACCGTTTCACAACTTCATTCGCGGTTTGTACCACGTATATTCGCTCTATTCCTATTTGTGTGGATTCCCAACGGTCTGTAAGCGGTAACATTGGAACATCGCCTACAAAACGTTTGTATCGGATAGTCTTTCCGGTGCTCTGTATGCGATCTGCACGAAATAGCTTCACCAGACCCGGAGTGGTTGTTTTCCAGTGGGTGCCTTTTCGGATAGTGTATTTCCGGCTTTCAAACACAAAGCTGCGGCTAGCATTTTCTGATTGTCCTTCCGAATAGAGCGGGAATAGTTGGCAACGTCGCATTGAATCAAGATGTAAATCATCCGCCTTTTCTTGCCTCGTAAGCGGACGAGTCCGAAACTCGGCTTCTTGGTACTGGTCGTATCTATCAAGAGAACTATGGCCAGCTTGTCGTTGACCCATCAGCTTTCTGTACTTTGCTAGCGAACGATCTTTTATATACCAGAGAACATAATCCACGGTATTCTGCAAGAGTTGCCCCTCAATCCCGCCAGTCTTTTGAAATGTAATTAGGACGACAAAATTATCGGTGCCGAACACCTCATCCATCAGCACCCGTACTCGGTGCACATTCTCATCCCCAATCTGCACAAAAATCGATCCAGAGTCCGTCAACAAGTCCCTCGCAACCGTCAACCGATCCCGCAGATACGTCAGATACGAATGAACCCCATCCCGCCAAGTATCCCGAAACGCCTTCACCTGTTCCGGCTCGCGCGTAATATGATCGGCCTTGCCATCCTTCACATCCCGACTTGTCATTGACCACTGAAAGTTGGAGTTAAATTTAATGCCATAGGGTGGATCGATATAGATACACTGCACCTTGCCCCGCAGCCCCTCCCTCTCAGCCAATGATGCCATCACCTGAAGACTGTCACCCAAGATCACGCGATTGCTCCAGTTGGCATCGTGCTGGTAGAACTCGGTCTTGACGCCCTCGTCCGGTATACCGTTGAAATCGGCAAACAGGTCCGGCTGTGGCTCTGTCGCCACTTCATCAGCCTCGGTGCGACGCAGCAGGTCATCGATCAATACCTTGGGGTGGACCTTCTCCTGGATGTAGAGTGGCGGAGCGTGAACCACCAGATCGGACCAGTCTTGCTCATCCTTTCCTCGCCATACCAGCTGCGGGTCAAGATCACGATTACGGCGCTCGTAGGCTACTCGGATCGGGCTTTGTTCGTCTTTCCGCATCACCGAGTGATATTCGGCAGTCGGAATGTTTTTGCGA
>JAAEPA010000993.1 GCA_024222475.1 Gammaproteobacteria bacterium
GGCTACGGGTTAGGCGTGGTGGTCGATACCGGGGACGGCTGGCAAGCGTTATACGCCCATCTATCAGATATTTATGTCGAAACAGGGCAGATGGTCAGGTCGGATACCATGATTGGCACCATCGGCGACACCGGCTGCGTAACCGGTCCGCATCTCCACTTTGGGCTACGTTACTATGATGAATTGGTGGATCCTATGAGTCATTTGTCATTAATCACTGGTCATTTGCAAGGGACAAATGACCAGTGACTAATGACCGATTTTAGAGAAGAGGTAACTTTCTATGTTCGATGGTCTGGATTTTGTCGGCATTACTCGAGCGATTGATCAAGCCATCTATATGTTACTCAATGCAGTGGCTACCATGCTGTGGCGACTGGACGCCTCCATTATCGCTATGTCGCTGTACAGCTATTCGACCCAGGACTGGTTGACCGGAACCGGCGGAGGGGTGTGGTGGATCTTAGATTGGCTCATCGTCAACCCCGGTTTGTTTGGGCTCAACACCTGGACTCTGTTTGCCGGATTAGCCGTGATGCTGTGGGGGTTATCCCGGATTGCCCGCCCTTTCTTTAACACC
>JAAEPA010000994.1 GCA_024222475.1 Gammaproteobacteria bacterium
ATTTTCTGCGCCGCCCTCGCCCCCTGTAGAGTCCCTCATAGGGGAAGTACAACGCCGCATCATGACGCAGTTTGGACACCAGATGTAACCCCGTGCGTCTGACCATTTGCAGGGCATCATTGTGGCCAAACGCCCCATCAAATACCATGTACACTACGTTGAGCGGCGTGCTCAAAAGCCCCAACATCCGCTTGATCACCCCTTGAACAAAGCGCAAATAGGGCGACAACTGCACCTCACGCCGGTTTCGGTTGCGGCTGCCCTTCGGACGGCCCCGCTTGCCTGGGCAGGAGGCTTTCGCCGTTTTAGGACAACCCTGCCCCTGTTCTTTTACCACCTGCTCCATCATCACGGGATAAGAACAACGCCGCTTCACACTGATCAGCGATAAACTCAAAAAACATATCCCCGGCACCGCTTTGCCGTACAACGAGGAAAAAAACCGATCCAAACCATGCGTCTTCTTCCCTGACTTAGTCACCACCACCTCATCGCCTGCCAGTAAAAGCACATCCTGTTCATCCACTAAGTGGTGAGCAATGATCAACCATTGAACCTTGCCCCAATTCACCGCCGTGGTGAAAAACCGCTGGACCGTGCGGTAGCTGCCTCCTGGCTCGCTCCAGCGCGATATCCCCAGCATCGTGACCCGTCCTGTCATCGACAATAGCGCTTCGACAATCTTCGTCAAACGACGTAACGTCGTATTGTCAAGACAATAGCCTAGACAACTTAAAACCATCATAATATCGGGCATGGGCGGTTGCCGCTGGGTGTTCAGGATCGGATCAGACAATCCTTAATCCTAACACCTTATGCAACCGTCCTTCTCTTACCCGTTATTGGCGAAGGTATTGTGGGATCCAAAGCAAAAAAAACTAACAGTGCAAACAGCATCGTAGTCAACAAGAAGGCCAGGCATGAATTCTTCATAGAAGATCGGCTGGAGGCAGGG
>JAAEPA010000995.1 GCA_024222475.1 Gammaproteobacteria bacterium
GGAAAAAGCCAGAACGCGTATCCAACTTATTGCCACCAATGAGGCTCCAAGCCGCACCAACGAGAATGGAAAAGAAGAACTGAATGAAGCCCGAAATATGGCGAACCGCTTTCGCCTTCATGGCGAAGCCTACTTCCGTTTCATTACCACGCCTGGCATGGGTCCGACCAACAATGTGGCCGAGCAGGCCATTCGCTTCATCGTCATCGACCGCTACGTAACCCAGGGCACAAGAAGCTACAAAGGCCGAGAGGCCAATGAGCGACTATGGACTGTCGTAGGAACATGCGCGCTTCAAGGACGATCGGCCTTCAACTTTATTCTTCAGGCCGTCCATGCCTATTTCTACGATGAACCCGCTCCCTCTTTGCTTCCGGGGTTTACGTGACGATACTTTCGTATGCCAGTAACCAAGGATGCCTCTTCCCTTGAAGTTCAGCGACTAGCTTCCGCCACGTTCTTTCCAATCGTCTCTCCCCTGTGGTTGCAATGGCTGACGCTCGTTTTTCCCTGCTGATATCGTGGTCTATACCCCGTGAACGGTTACACTTGAGATTGAGAAAATAAAAAAAGAGCTGAGAAACATATCACCGAAAGTGCATGACAATATTGAGAGAGAAATACAC
>JAAEPA010000996.1 GCA_024222475.1 Gammaproteobacteria bacterium
AGACTTACAGCGGTGGTCGCTCGCATGAGATACAAAATAGCCAAAATAACGAGGAATGATGTCGACAGTATCTTCGATGAAAATAGGAACGCCCTGATTGCGGTATGTGGCGATTTCAACGCCGAATCTCCAGAGGTCCCAGTAGAAGCCATCCGTGGTAGCGTGGAGAACACCGGTAACGCGAATCTTGGCGCCCGGGTAATGGTCCCCTGCGAGCACACCATACCTGAATCCTCACGTTACTCATTTTGGCACCATGGCCAAGGCAGAATGCTGGACCACATCTTGGTGTCCCGATCAATGATCGCCGGATACCGTGGCGCGGAGATTCATAACGAGTTGCTACCGGACGAGTCGATCGCTTTTGCCACCGATAAAAACTTCCCTGAATCGGATCACGCCCCGTTTATTGCTGAATTCAAGCTCAATGATGCCTAAGGTGTATCGTAGCTAATGCTCTATCAATCAAAGGTTGGTGTTTCATTAATGAAACACCAACCTTTAGAAAAGATGCACCGTAGAATAAACCGCAATTAATAATGCCTGGAAAACCCGAGAGCAAATCCTCTTTATCCTTATAAATCAACAAGGTTAATGAAATTATCTTCAGCACAGAAAAGCATGCCGATAACATGGCATGATATTTGCATTGCACAATGCCATGCAACATAGAAAAAGCAGGTTTAATCTCTGGCAAGAGAACCGAAGTACACCGACAATCTTAATTCGTGTAAATTACTATACGCAGTCAACGTGTGACTTAGAGCGTGTGACATCCACTCCGGTACAGTCCTTCCGACAGACCCAACCCACAGTGAAAGTTTAAAGTTTCTTCGCACCACACCCTGGAATGAGCAGCAATTACAACACTAACGTCCTACCTACTGTATAACTCACGAGTTTGCTGGTCGATTACGACCGGTGTTCTCAATGACCTAAGACCTTTCCTTTGAGTAACTGTGACCACTCGCATGCAAATCGATGAGAGTGGCTGGGAAATAAAATCAGTTGCGCAGACAAATTAAGACACACCCAACTTAGGCGCCCGACACCAGAACCTCAGCTCTGTGTTGATAACGTAGTCCCGCATAGCAAATGACAGAATTTGCGGAATATCCAACACTGATTAAGGTTTTATATTGATGAAAACAGCATATCCGAATTTTAAAGAACAAGATTTTCACGAACACTGGATCAACGACTGGATCCTGATGGTTATATTTTGCTCCTTTGGGGGCCTGGTAGGCATGCTTGCCGGCGAAATAACACTACCACAGGCCATCTCGGGATCCTTTGTCACCGGTTCACTGTTCTACGCCCTGATCGCCTTTTCCTTATGGGTGGAAAACAAATAACCGGCCTGGGGAGTGGGAACGCATTTGCCGAAACACAAAAACATTCCTACTCCATAGGTAAAACCTAGATCCCGCCTGCAGCATCTAGACCGGATATTTCAGGAATTTACACGATGATCGCGTAGGGATTTATTTTCACAAGGGATTTTGCGAAGTGGCGGCGTATCCACGATTACGGCCGACTGAGCAAAATTGCTTGTGGAAACAAGGATCAAGCGAGGGCGTGTGTAATTTACGAAATATCCGGGCCAGGTTAAAGTTTTACTTAAACTGTCCGAGAAAAATATCGATTCATAGTCAAATGCACTCAACCATCGAACTTTACTCAGGACCAACGCTTAGGAATGCATACCGCAGAGTCATTAACCTCGGGCGTAACCACCCTAACCTCACCACCCTTAGTTTATCAACGCATTAAGCAGGTATTAGACGACCCAGACTCCTCAATGAAGGATCTTGCCGAGGTGATTACGGTCGACCCGGCAATCACTGCTCGACTGCTGCGGCTGGTGAACAGCCCTTTCTATGGGTTTCAGCGTAAGATTGAAACCGTCAATAAAGCGGTAAATCTTCTTGGCACGCAACAGGTCCATGACCTTGCGCTGGCTACCTCAGTGACCGCGTTATTCAAAGGAATGACACCGGACCATATGAATATGGCTCGGTTTTGGCACTATAGCGTCTACTGTGGTCTGGTCGCTCGCGACCTTGCTAAGTATTGTAAACTGGCAGAAAGCGAACGATTGTTCGTAGCTGGACTGCTGAGTAATATTGGCCACCTCGTCATTTACGAGCAGCTCCCTGACCTTGCTGAACAGGCATTGGAAAACTCGCTGCGTGACGGTACACCCTTGTATCAGGCAGAGCGAAGCTTGATTGGATGTGATTACGCCCAAGTCGGCGCCGCTCTGATTCAGTCTTGGAGTCTTCCCGCGGTCCTGCGAGATTCAATCCTTTACCACATTGCCCCCGAGCAGGCTACCGAAAACACCCTGCTGGTTTCGCTGGTACACATCGCCCGACTCTTGGCTGCTGCCGCAGATGCAGGACAGTCCCCAGAACAGATCCTGTCACTGGTTGCGCCCCAAGCCTGGGATATTACAGAACTGGACACCGATACGATCACCACTGTCCACCAGCAGGCCGATATCGATACAATTTCGGTGGTGAACAGTTTATTTATAGGCGTTAGATAATTGCCAAGGGAAATGGGCTACTAATTTGCCCATGACGAATGAGTTTTCAGGACACTTAGCACGTCGCCTTTGCCACATAGGGGACCAATCAATCCGCTTCACACTAATATACGCGGTCGAAAGGGCTTGACTTAGCCCTGCTAGGCCGGTGCTTGTTCGTCTTGCTCTTGGAAATCTATCCTCCCCACCTTATTGGCGTTACTTACCAGTTGCTGTACTAGCACCTGCGTCGATATTAGTAAAACCTGTCAAAATCAGAATTTCCGTATCACTGCCCCCCCACACTCACCTGTTCAGGTCCTGCAAACCAAGAAATTCTATAGTAAAGAATGTTTCCGGCCTAACTGACTTGCTTTATCGTCCGTCTATGGCGTTGCGACAAGAGTTACATAACTGAGCTATGCACCTGTTGTCACACCTTGAATACGAACGATCATTCTGTGTCAGTTGGGGAAATTATTTCATGCGCATTCCTAACCCAGATATTTCATGAATTTACGCGATGATCGCGTAGAGATTTGTTTTCACAAGGGGTTTTTCGAAGGAGTGGCGTATCCACGATTACGGCCGACTGAGAAAAAATTCTTGTGGAAACAAGGATCAAGCGAGGGCGTGTGTAATTTGTGAAATATCCGGGCTAAGGAGAAAATGTTTCTTTTGTGAATTCTTTTACTCGATGTTGTCCTCCCACCGCTCTCTCTTTAATGAAGCGCTACTCTGATGGTCGACGACATCGAGGTCCACGTTAGTTTAATAGACGCCCCTATTTTACTTTTGATCTCAGTGGCGTAACTTACTACTTTGAGATAGGCGTCACTAAAGGTTGCCCTCGATCCATGTGAGGTGCATCTATATCTGCTATATTATATTTCTAGATTACCAAACCACCTTCGACGTTAGACCGATAATTGGAGAGGCACGGCATGAATATGCTTCGCAGGAGGTGCGTCTTATTTTGCCTGGCTTCTGGACTGATCGGGCCTTTCGACGACCCGGCGGCAAACGCGCAATCGCCGATGGAAAAGCGCGAGTTCGTGCTCGGCGTTTACTCGTACATCCTGCCCACCCAAGTTTTCAAGAAAATGAACCCACTGCGCATCGCCCTGCAGGAAGGACTAGCGCGCAAAGGGATATACACCCACATCAGACTAAAAATCTCGCCCACCTACCGTAGGGCGATAGACAACCTGGTCACGGGCAAGACCGATTTCGTGCGTTTCGGCCCGGTTAGCTATGTTCTAGCTAAGCGCAAAAACCCGGACATCGAGCTACTAGCCATGGAAAGCAACAATGGCAGCAAACGTTTCAATGGTGTGCTATCCGTGCCGATCGTCTCTGCTATTCACACTGTCCAGGACCTAAAGGGTAAGACCGTCGCATTTGGTAATCGACAATCAACGACTGGACGCTACCTGGCTCAGGCGGCACTGGTTAAGGAAGGAATCAAGTCCACCGATCTAGCTGGGCACGTCTATCTAAACCGTCACGATAAAGTGGCGTTCGCCGTGGCGACCGGCAGCTATGACGCAGGAGCTACTAATGAAAACACCTTCATCAAATATATGATCAGCAAAGGACTACGCAAGATCTTGGAGTTTCCCTGCGTAACCAAGCCCTGGGTTGCACGATCGGGGTTGGACAGGGACATTCTCGATACCCTGCGCGAGGTATTGCTAGAACTCCAGGATAAAGCCGCGCTCAAGGCAATCAAACGAACCGGGTTCTTACCTACCCAGGACAATGATTATGACCTGATTCGCGAGGGCCTGAGGCTGGCGTGGCGTTTCGACGAGAGAAAGCTCAGCGTCGCCCTGCATCCTTCGGAAAATACTAGAGCACTGTACAACCGAATCAAACCGCTGTTGGACACTTTGCAGCAACAGCTTGCCGAAGACAACCACAACATTCGTTTCAAGATCCGCATCCATCCCTCCTACGCCGACGCCATCGATGCCTTGGCCACCGGTGAAAGCGACCTCGGGCGGATCGGCCCGGCCAGTTATGTATTGGCCCGGGAACGCAATCCTGACCTGCAACTACTGGCCCTCGAAGACGATGAACGATCCGAAGTATGGGGTGTATTCGTGGTACCCTCTGACTCGCCCGTGAAAACCTTGGCCGACCTAAAGGGCCGGTCAGTTGCCTTCGGCAATCGTCATTCCAGCACTTCACGCTATCTGGCCCAAGCAGAGTTGGTCGCCGCTGGACTAAGTGCCCGTGACTTACAACGCTTCTCCTACCTGGACCGTCACGACAAAGTCGTCTATGCCGTCGCGGCGGGCAACTACGAAGTCGGGGTCCTTCGGGATAAGGTATTGGCCTGGTATGGAAAAGGAAAAGACCTGAAGGTCATTAGTCAATTCGCTGGAATGGACAAACCGTGGGTGGCACGGCCTGGCCTTGATAGCAATCTGTTCAAAGTAATACGTGACGCCCTACTCAACCTCCCGCGTGCAGTACTGGAAAAACACCTCGATCGGACACGATTCGTCATCGCCCAAGACAGTGATTTCGACTCGATCCGCAGCAGCATGCGCAAGGCGCGTTCATTCAATAAGCGCCAATGAATCTAACCACCCGAATCACCGCAACCATCCTCACCGCCCTCGCCGGACTATCCACCGCGTTCGCCTGGGTGGCGATACAAAATGAAAAGGCCACGCTTGAAGCTCTCCTGCAGAAAGAAGGGCGCGCTATCGCCCATATCATCGCCGTGTTCAGCGTGGAGACCCTGCTGACCGAGGATTATCCCGTGCTGGAATCGGTATTGCGCACCATCGGCGCGCGAACACCCGAAGTACTGGCGATGGAGGTAATGCACAACGGTCGGCGGGTGGCCAGCTACGACGGTGGTCTGGAGGAGAGCAGCCACACCCTGAATCGTGACATCGTATTCGCCGACACGGATGGGAGCGCCGGCTACCGTCTCGGCGAAGTGCGGCTACTCCTGTCCGACGAGGAAAACCGTGCCATCATCCGCAGCCGAATGGGCGACGTCGCAACGATGTTCCTCACGGTATTCGTCGTGCTCGGGCTGGTATTATACGTCATTCTCCGCCAAGTGGTACTGAGCCGTATCAGCGCTCTCACAGTGCACGCGGAGCGAATCAGCACGCAAGGTATCGACATCTCTGAATTGGCGATCCAAGGTGCCACGAGTGGCCGTGACGAACTCGACCGCCTGTACAACCGGTTCAGCACCATGCTGACGCGCATCCAGAAGCGGGAGCAGGAATTGGATAGAACCCGCGCGCTACTCACCAATGTCATCGATTCCATGCCCTCGATCATGGTCACGGTAGACCCGATGATGCATATCACCTATTGGAATCAAGGGGCTCAACAGATGACCGGACTTGGTGCCGAAAATGCCCGCGGCCGACAGGTACACGAAGTCCTGAGTCTCGTCGAACCGCGTATCGACGATATTCAGCATGCCATCGAGAATGGTAAGGTTCATGAAGCCCCCAAGTTCAAAGGCGAGGTGGAGGGCAAGCAATGCATCTTTCTCCTCACGGCCTATCCATTGATCACCGACGGCGTACAGGGTGCAGTTATCCGCATCGACGATGTGACCGAACGCGTACGCATGGAAGAGATCATGATGCAGACGGAAAAGATGATGTCTGTGGGCGGACTGGCCGCGGGTATGGCTCACGAGATCAACAATCCCCTGGGGGTCATGGTGCAGTCGGCACAGAATGTAATGCGTCGTGTTTCGCTAGACTTTCCTGCCAATATCCGTGATGCGGAAGCCTGCAATACCAGCTTGGAATCGGTACGATGTTACCTGGAGAAGCGTCAAGTACTAAAGTTTCTGGAAGATATCCGCACCGATGGGGCCCGTGCGGCCACTATCGTTAAAAACATGCTCCAGTTCAGCCGGCGTAGCGAATCTGAATTCGAATCCGCATCCTTATCCCTGCTGATCGAGCGAACCATCAGCTTGGCGGGAAACGATTATGATCTCAAGAAACATTTCGATTTCCGCCGTATTGAAATCGCACGGGACTATCAAAAAGGACTGCAGAATATCCCCCTTGTGGTCACCGAAATAGAACAGGTCATGTTGAATCTTCTGAAGAACGGTGCCCAGGCCATGGCGGAAAAAAAGGCAGAAATGCCAAATTACCAGCCCGCTTTCGTCCTGCGGACTCACGCCGAGACCGACTACCTGCGTATCGAAGTCGAGGACAACGGACCGGGCATGCAGGAAGACACGCGGCGCCGACTTTTTGAACCATTCTTCACCACCAAACCTCCGGGTTCTGGCACCGGTCTGGGGCTGTCGGTTTCCTACATGATTGTGACCAACAACCATCAGGGCACGATGAACGTGGAATCACAACCGGGAGACTGGACCCGTTTCATCATCCGTCTTCCGATCAAGAGGGGAGAAAACTGATGACCGCAAACATTCGGGTTCTGGTTGTCGATTACGACGAAAAGCTGCGTTATTCATTGGTGACTTTTCTTAAAGACGAGGCATTCGAAGCCACTGGTGTTGAAAGCGGCAAAGCCGGTCTGGAGATACTTGTATCGCACCCAGTGGATACAGCGATCGTCGACATGCGGCTTCCAGATATGGATGGAAACGAATGGATCACGCACGCATCCCGCCTTTACCCGGGCATGCACTTCCTGGTCTACACCGGTTTGGTAAACTACGTGGTACCGAAACACCTTAGAACGGTCTTAAGCAACGATCAGATATTTCTGAAGCCCGCAGAGGACATGAGCTTTCTGGCGGAAGGGATTCGCCGGATGGTTGTGTAGCGGGAATCATCCTATGGTGAATACGCCCTTGACTTTGCTAACAGTGGATGACGAGCCTGGGATGCGCCGCAGCATCCGCGCCTATTTCGAGGATTACGGTTTCCAGGTCCACGAAGCCGCCAACGGACTGCAGGCTGTCGAAGCATTTCGCACCCATCGGCCCGACGTAATACTCATCGACCTGAACATGCCCAGCATGGGGGGTCTGGACGTGCTCAACACCCTGAGCCGTGAAGCCGAGGAAGTGCCCATGATTGTAGTCTCCGGTACTGGGGAACTCCACACAGCGATCGAGGCAGTCAGAAAGGGAGCCTGGGATTACGTAACCAAACCGATTTCTGACATGGACGTGCTGGGCCACGTGGTCGACAAGGCACGAGAACGAGCCAAACTTATCCGTGAAAATCGGTGCTACCGTGAACATCTTGAAGAAGAGGTGGCCAGCCGCACCGAGGAATTGCGGCGTGCCAACCTGGAGGAACGCACCCTTAACAGTCTAGGTTTGTTGGCCCTGGAACAAACAGAAATCACACCATTTTTGGAGAAGCTGCTGGTGCGCTTGTTCAACTCCATAAGTTGGCTAGACCCGTCATCTCCCGGGGCTGTTTACCTGTGCCGTGGTGATGAAAAAAAGGAAGAGCTGATTTTAGCTGCAATTCATGGCATGGACGACGCCGACCTTGATAGCATCGCTACACTGGGGTCAGAATACCAATTAAACAACATACTCGATGAGCGATTCTCCTCCACCGAATTGCCGCGAGCTCATAGCTGGTTTAGTAATTATCCTGATGGTCGTTACTGCGTGCCGGTATTACAGAGTTGCAAGCTTCTAGGCGTGATGATGTTTGGCATCATGCCCCACCACCAGCCGGATGAGCAATGTGAACAGTTTTTTCGTCACGTCGCTGACGTACTTAGTCTTGGGCTTTTGCGCCGTTACGCCGAGCAGGAGGCGGACCATTTAGCCTATTTCGATGCACTAACCGGATTGCCCAATCGGCGCCTGATGCAGGATCGACTGCAGCAAGAATTGGAACGCTCCGTACGCCGGGAAGCCTTCGGTGCACTGCTAGCGGTGGACCTGGATCGGTTTCAAACCGTCAACGACGCCCTGGGCCATGCCAAGGGAGACCTGTTACTGATTCAGGTAGCCGAATTGCTGGTTAACAACAGGATCAAAGCCCACACCGTGGCACATCTGGGCGGCGATGACTTCGTTATGCTGCTGTCCGATCTGAGCCAGGATCCCGCCACTGTCAGTTACAACGCCCGAGCGGCCGCGGAGAATATCAGTGCCAGTTTGTCACGAACCTACAACCTCCAGGGTAATGAATACCGGCCCACTGTCAGCATAGGCATCGTCATCTATCCAACGGATGGTGACTCAGCGGAAGAATTGCTGCGACACGCCGACACCGCTAAGTACAGTGCCAAACAGGCCGGTAGAAACACAGTGCGCTTTTACCTACCAGATATGCAATCTAGCGCCGATTATCGATTCAATCTCGGCAAGGATCTGCAGAACGCGGTGCGCCAAGAAGAATTTGAAATTCAATACCAGCCCCAGGTTGACAATACTGGCAGACTTCTAGGTGCGGAGGCCTTACTGCGCTGGAGGCACCCGAAACGGGGCCTGATATTACCCGAACAATTCATACCTATCGCCGAAGAAACCGGCCTGATCGTTCCGACCGGCGATTGGGCCTTGTTACAGGCCTGTTCCAGTCTGAATGAGTGGGACCGACTGGGTCTGCCAGAGAGTTTTAGACGCGTAGCGGTCAATATCAGCCCGTACCAATTTCGCCGCCCCGATTTCACAGAGCGAGTAGTCCACGCCTTACACGAAACACACTGCGACCCACGGCTGCTCACTCTGGAAATCACCGAAAGCATGTTGATGGAAGACGTGGGAGAGGTAAGCCAGCGTATGGATATATTGCGGGAACTAGGCATCACATTCTCTGTGGATGACTTCGGCACCGGCTACTCTTCACTGGCGTATCTCAAACAGCTCCCCATCGACCAGTTGAAAATCGACCAGTCGTTCGTACGCGATATTAATCGTGACCCCAATGACGCAGCTATAGCCAATACCATCATCGGTATGGCCATGGGACTATCGCTTAGTTTGGTTGCGGAAGGCGTGGAAAATGAAGGGCAACTGAAATACTTGTACGACCACGGCTGCCAGATTTTTCAAGGGTTCTATTTCAGCCGACCGATGCCGGAGAAGGAATTCGCGGCAGTAATACAGTCAGGAATGGTCAATATAAAATAGCAAAAGAGGCATTAAAATGGCGAAAAAGAAAATAGTGGCAAGGCGCTTTCGTAAGGAATTTCAGATAAAACTGCGCGGTGACACCGTCACCTCCGACAAGGCATACAAACAGACATTGCTGGCTGCGCTAAAGGGCATTGAAGCCAGTGGACGCTTCGATTTCAACATCAAGGCCAAGAGCGGAAAAACCTGGAAACGACGGGGCGAGCGCTATGACACGATGCCGGGCAACACCGGGATATTCCGCGCCAACCGTGTATCCCTCGCAACCGAAAAGGGCAAGGACGAGCATGGCAAATTCACCAAGCTCAAATGCAAGCTACACAACTTCGTGCCGGAACTCCTGTACCGCACCCCCAAACAGTCCTGGGCCTGGCCGGCCGCCGGCGCCCATGAAAAGGATAAGAGCGTCAAGCTGAGGTTCAAGCTGGAACAGGACATACACTTCAACAACTGCAAATACTGCTCGACCGGCTACCTGACCATTCGGGGACATAAACACCAGTTCAAAAAAGTGAAGGATTTTCTGCCCTATTTTCCGCGTTTGACGAAGATACCCGGTGTGCATGAAGACATGCCGCTGTCGCGGGTAAAAAACTGGGATGAAGTCATTTTCGACAACATCAAAATAACAATCGGCAAATGGGATATCACGGGCGCCCTGGTGACGCGGCGCGATCATGCAACCGGGGGACTGGACGAATCAGAGTTTTCCTTCAAACTCAGGATGAAAGACCCTGGCTGTTCAGTGGTCATGGAACCTGCGCTTGGTTGGCCTTACCAGGATCTGTGCGCCCTGCAATTGGTCTACAATGAACTGTTCAAAAACGACAAGGTGTTCATTTGCGAACCTGGAATCTTCTATTTCGCCGACCCTGTGGGTTCCCATAGCTGCAAATAGAGAGGCGGGTCGTATTTCAATGGCCCTCTGCTGCGACTCTCGTAGTTATGGATAATCTTGACGTGTAGGGCGAACAACAATGTCGCTTATGTGCACATGGGGCGGCTGAGTCACAGTGTAATGAATGGCGTTAGCCACGTCATTCCCTACCAAGAGTGGTCCAAAACTATCTTCAAAACCCTGCACCAATTCGTCACTGTAGCCGGCACCCGCCTGAAACCCACTCAGCACGGGCCCCCGGCTCTACCAATGAAACACGCACACCTTTAGGCCCAACTTCGCGTCGGAGACCTTCAGGGAATTGTCAGAAATCAGTGGACGACATACCAGTAATTTAAGCCGTACATTAAAAACAATGGAGCATTACGGCATCGTGGAACTTCGGAAGAAAAACAAATCCGTGAAACCCATTGTCAAGGCAACAGCGTTCACGATTCAATACGCGGTGAGCTAAAAACTAGACCTGATCCCCGGCGCCTTTGGAATGGGTCTTTCCTTTTGATTTTTTGATTTCTTTTATGCTTTAAGGCAAAAGACAAGACTCGACCCCGGTGTTCTCGGTGTTCTTTGAACCCAGTGTTCTTTTTAGTGAATGTGACAATGCGAGAACTGACCCCGCGCATGCGCTCCCAGTAGATCGGTGCGGTCTTTTTCAATCCCGCTGCGCAATGAAATCGGTCTCCTGCGCCTTTGCGAAGGGCACTTTGAATTCAATTCCCGCTGCCCAGGCGCTTACCCGACAACGTACAGCGTCAAGCTGAAGGGGCCGTGAGCGCCTACCACCAAAGCCTGCTCGATATCCGCGGTCTTGGATGGGCCCGCGATAAAGGTGGCAAATCGGCCTGGCTCCAGCGTCACCTGGCTCATGGCTTCATGCATGTTGGCGACAATATTCTCTTTTTTCACCACCAGTGCCAGATTTTCCGTGATGAATGGAACTACACGATGGCCGGTGAGGGTATCGCGGACATAGACTGCACCGTTTTCCGCGCAAGCCAGATCGCCGGCAAGTACGGTTAAGTCCACGTCTTTCAGGTTCCGGGTTTGGCCATCCAGCTCGCGGTTGCCTGTTAGCCCCTCTATCAGAGACAATACCTGCTTGTTGTCCGCAATCATGCCGTCAAGGCGGGGTTGAATTTCACTGATGTCACTTATCCTCTGCATTTCACCGGCCTGGTTACCCAGGTTATTTTCCAGCTTGCCCACCAGGTCTTCATGGTCGGCTTCAATCTGAATTCGAGGCATCTCTTGCCTAGGGAGGTTTAGTTCGCGCAGCGCGGACAAAATCGAATCACGGCTAGACATCAATTATTCTCCCTGTTTTTACGGAACCAGGATTCGAAAGAACCGGTCTTCGGGGCTTCGGGCAGTTCTCTGTGTCTGGTCCATGATCCGCCGAACGGTTTCATCACGCCATTTGGCAGGTAGCGCAGGGCGGTACGCAGCACACTCATGGAGGTGTTCAGCGCCGTTTCGGAGGCCATGAACTTGCCAACCACTGGCATATAGGTGCTTTTGCCGTATGGTAAGGTGCCTGCTTGCGCTTTCTTGCGACGCCAGTTGAAGATGATCTCATGCAGTGGCACCTTGGTCGGGCAGACCATGGTGCAGGAAGCACAAAGAGTACAGGCCCAGGGCAGGGAGTGGGTTTCGTCCTTGTTGCTATTGACCGCCAAACCGATGGGTCCGGGAATCAGGCTGTTGTAGCTATAACCGCCGGAGCGACGGTAAACCGGACAGGTGTTCAGACAGCCGCCACAGCGGATACACTTGTAGGCCTCGGCCATAAGCGGATCCTGCATGGACTCGGTGCGACCGTTATCCACGATTACTACATGCATCTCACCGTCTTGTTTAGGACCCGAGTACATGCTGGAGTAAGCGGTGATGGACTGACCTGTGGCGTTGCGGGCCAGGGTGCGCAATAGTACTCCAACGCTGTCCAGGTTCGGTACAATCTTGTCCAGACCCATGCAGTGGATCTGGAGCTTAGGTAGGTTCGTGCCCATATCGGCGTTACCTTCGTTGGTGCAAACCACCACGGTACCGGTTTCGGCGACGGCCATGTTCACACCGGTCAGGCCGGCATCAGCGGAGAGGAATTGCTCACGAAGATGCACTCGCGCCGCCCGGGTCAGGCAGGTCGGATCGGATTCATCTTCGGGCGTACCCAGCTTTTCATGAAACAGCTCACCGACTTCCTCTTTTGTCATGTGGATAGCGGGCACCACGATATGCGAAGGTGGTTTCCTGTCTAACTGGATGATGCGCTCACCCAGGTCGGTGTCGATGACCTCGATGCCATGTTCTTCCAGGTAGGGGTTGAGATGACACTCCTCGGTCAGCATCGACTTGGACTTTACCAGCTTCCTGGCACCGTGCTTTGAAAGAATCATGTGTACGATCTCATTGTGCTCTTTGCCGTCCTTGGCCCAGTGCACAACGATGCCGTTTTTACGGCAGTTGGCTTCGAATTTTTCGAGATAGTCAGCCAGGTTGGCCAGGGTATGTTGTTTGATCTTGGAGCCCAGCTCTTTGAGCTGCTCCCATTCCGGCAGGGAGCCCGCGGCCAGGTCTCGCTTGTGACGCAGTTGCCAAAGGGCTTTGTCGTGCCAGTCAACGCGGGCCTCATCTTTACAGAACTTCGCTGCCGCCTCTGCGTGGGTTTCGATAGGACCTAAAAGTGCCATGTCCTTACTCCTTATAGCGCCTGGTTGAGCAGTTCTGCGATATGCAGTGCCTGGATAGGATGCCCTTGGCGGCGTATAACGCCGTCCAGATGCAACAGGCATGAGGGGTCGAAACCGACCACATAGTCGGCGTCGGTGTCGGCGTGGGCCTGAGCCTTGTCTTTACCCATTTTCCCCGACACGGCGCCTTCATCGATGGAGAAGGTGCCACCAAAGCCACAGCATTCGTCACGGCGCTCTGGATAGCGGATCTCGATCCCTTCGATCCGTTTGAGCAGGTTTTCAACCTTGTTGAAACGCTTGCCCATGGTTTCGGATGGAGTGGCCAAATTCAGCATGCGGATACCGTGGCAGGACAGCTGCAGGCTGACCTTGTAATTGAAGGCCTTGTTGAAAGACTGCAGGTCCTGCACATCGTGCAGAAACTCGGTCAGTTCCTTCAATTTATCGATCACCGCGATGGTTTCCGGTGAGCGGTCTATCTCATGAAAATTTTCCTTGGCGGCAATCATGCAGCTGGCGGCAGGGCAGACGATATAGTCACATTCAACCCCTTTGAGGGCGTTGAGCAGCTTGCGCGTGGTTTTCTTGGCCTCTTCGAAGCAGCCTGAGTTGGTCATAGGCTGACCGCAGCAGGTTTGTCCCTTGGGCAGAATCACGTCATGGCCGAGCTTTTCCAGCAGCTCAACCGTCGCTATGCCCACCTGGGGAACCAGATGGTTAACCAGGCAAGGCACAAACAGTGCAATTTTCATAACTATCTCCAGTACCTCATCGCGTGTCCGCTTCGAGGCAGGCGAGCACACATTCGACAAACGCATCGGGTTGGTCGAAGTGGACCCAGTGCGCGGCATTCGGGATCGGGATGAGCTTTGCCTTCGGAAACAAACCGAGAATCACCCCCTTGTGTGCGGGTCGAACATAGTTCGACAGCGCGCCGTGAATAAAATACGTTTCACGCTCATAGCGGTGCCCCGGTGCGAGTTCGGGAAATCCTGCGAGCTGCTGCATATTGAGCGCGAGTGCCGACAGGTTTATGCTCCAATCGAAATGACCGTCTCGTTGGATCAGGTTGCGAAGCAGGAACAACCGTGTGTTGGTTTGGGGGACGCGCTCGCGCATTGCCGCGTCCACTTGCACTCGGTTTTTTTTTGCATTCAAGTCAATCGCCTGCATGGCCTCGACGTAATCCACGTGATCGATCTGGTAGTCGACAGGTGCGATATCGACGACGATCAAGCGCTCGACCAAGTCGCCGTGCTCAAGTGCCAGCATCATCGCGGTCTTGCCGCCCATGCTGTGACCAAGCACCGAAACACTTTTCAAATTCTGCCGGTGAATAAAGTTCTGCACATCCTCGGCCATCTCCGCATAACCCATGTGCTCATGCCATGGCGAGCGACCGTGGTTGCGCAGATCCACGGCGAACACGTGGTAGGTAGACGCCAGCTGCTTGGCGATACCGCGCCAGTTATTGGACGAGCCCAACATACCGTGCAAGATCACCAGCGAGGGTCCAGCACCATACTCGGTGTAAGAAAGGGGGAGGTCCATCGTTTACGTATCCGAATGTTGAAGTAGGAGAGTGGGCATTCGCGCTCACGCCTATTGCGCAACTTTCTTCTTAGGCATATAGAGATCCGTAATCGTTCCCTCGAAGGCCTCGGCCGACATCGCTACCGTTTCCGACAGTACAAGCATAGGGGTCAGTTCCAGCATTCCAACATTACCGTTGTTCATACTTCCTGACCGCACGCCCCACCGTGACCGCATGAACCCCAAAGTGCTTACCAATCTCCTTCATGGTGTAGGTTCCGGAATTGTAGGCTCTTGCCATCGCTTCGTCTCTTTTCTCATGGCGCCGCTTGTATTCATCCAGCGTCAGGGCAAACGTTCGCCTCTGCGCTTTTGATACATCCCGTAAAGACTCAGGCTTTTGCACTTTTTTATGCTGAGCAATAAAATGATCATCGCCCAGCAACAGCTGATGCCGTGTCAGTTTCAACGGGCTGGGAATGCCCTTAGGAATGCGAACGAAATAACTTCCCTATCTGACTTGCCTTATCGTCCGTCTTCGGCGTTGCGCCAACAGTTACATAGCGAGGCTATGCGCCTGTTGCCGCGCCTTGAATACGATCGATCATTCGACGCCAGTTAGGGAAGTTATTTCGTTCGCATTCCTTACCCTCCATAATAAATCGAC
>JAAEPA010000997.1 GCA_024222475.1 Gammaproteobacteria bacterium
ACTGGTCTGACCTGCACAGATCCAGTTCGCCGCCTTGTAACACGTGCCCTGAAAACGCGCCTGTTCAACAAAGGTTTCCAACAACACCGGTGAATAGCCATAGCGCTGCTGAAAATCATCCGGCAGTTGGCGGGCCGCTTTGGCCAGCACATGAGACGCCAGATTCTTGACATTGACCCAGGGCAAGATCAGAAAACGGCTGTTGTTGACGATCAGATGACGGTTTCTCTGCCGCTGTAAACGGTCCCATCCGATCCAGCTATCGCGGTCACGCAGCGCCATCGCCGCCGCCGAGAAACTGATGGCTCCCAGGACTTCCGATGCCGAGCGAATCAAATAGCGGATCTGGGCGCCACATAGGGGCGTGTATCCCTGGTAGTGGTAGGTGGATATCAGACCGTTCCACAATCGTGAGTCCGCCACAGTTGAGACCGGTTCAAGATCAATCTTGCCTAGCTGATGCACAGAGCACTCAATCGAATAGTCGGGAACTTTAAAATCATCCGGTAAAACGGCTTGTGTAATGCCACTCACCCTGCCGCACTTTCTTCGGGGCGGTAACTGTATCCAGCCTTTTTGATCGAACTTTTGCAATGCAACCGCCGCGCCCATCTCCTTGCGCTTGCCCTGTAGATCATGCCAATCCAATCGGTCACACACACGGCGGCTAATCTCTTTGCGCGTCAGTTGCGGATCACCTGCGATGATCTCGCGGATAATCCTCAGCGATCTCGGGTAAAATCGCTTTCCACAAACCGTTCCTGGCAGTGCGGCTCGAATGGCGGCGTCCATTGGTGATCTCCCATGCGGTTATCTCAATGTACGCATTGGATCACATACCATTCGTATTGTCCAGTTCTGAATCTATTGTGGGTAACGATGTGACTTTAAATCCGAGCGTAGTCAGTCCGTAGGAATCAAGGTCATTCAACAACTTATACCGGTACTGTCTAAGACGAGCCTCGGGTCTACAATATCCATCTA
>JAAEPA010000998.1 GCA_024222475.1 Gammaproteobacteria bacterium
CCGATTTGCCTTGACTGGGAGCAGACAAACCTCTAGTATTGTGTAATAATATTAAGTCCTGGAACCTTCAGAGGAGGATATTTGCTTCCAGTCGACTCATCATCGTGCCGTTTGAAAGAGAGGGGGTTCACTATCATAGAGCTTATCATGATAATCGTCCTCATCTCCATCATGGCGGCAGTAGCCGTACCGAAATTCGGGAACTACTACAACGGTATAACAGTGGGAAGCGCCGCCACGAAGATTGCCGCAGATATGCGGTTCGCCCAGAGCAGGGCCACAACCACCCAGGACAGAAGCAGGCACAGGATGGTTGATGCGACCCACTATGAGGTGCTCTACTGTCCCGACAGTGGAACCAATTTCGACTCCGTCACCTGCTCATGTACCGTTGCCTGGGCCTACGCCACGGACCCATCGAGTCAGGGTAATTTCCAGGTAGATATCGCCGCGGATTTTCCTGGCGTCGTGATTACCTCCCCGCCTGGTCACTGCATCGAGTTCAATGCCCTTGGGGTACCCTACTACAATGCAAACTGCACCGACCCAGCTTCATGCAGCATCTCTGCTGGAGCTACGGTCGTCATTCAGTCCGATGGAACATCTAAAACCATTACCGTAACTGCCGAGACCGGTGTGGTCTCCTATTGACATGAGCATAAATGATAGAGGCTTTACTCTTATTGAAATTGTAATGGTCA